>NC_019748.1:0-300000 GCF_000317575.1 Stanieria cyanosphaera PCC 7437
ATTCTTCAATCATTAACTAAGTCGTAGAAACGTGACATTATCTTCTCATCAACTTTGGAATTTGGTTTTAGATCGTTTGGGACAACAATTAAATCGTCCTACTTTTGAAACTTGGATTAAAACTGCTACTGCCGAAGATTTGAAAGATAATTGTTTAACGATTTGCACTCCTAATCCTTTTGTCCTCAACCATTTACAAAAACACTACATCAAAATTCTCAGTGATACAGTTGAGGGTATTTTGGGTTATCCAGTCGAAATTCATTTAACTGTGGCACAAGGAGATAATCTTGCCTTTGGAGCAGATCAGGAAACTTTTGAAGCTTTTACCAACTATCAACAACAAAGCTATAGTCATCATCTGAAACTAACTCAATTAAATCCTAAATATACTTTTTATCGTTTTGTTGTTGGTCCGACAAATCGTATGGCACACGCTGCATCTTTAGCGGTAGCTGAATCTCCTGGACGAGATTTTAATCCCTTATTTCTTTGTGGTGGTGTTGGTTTGGGTAAAACTCATCTGATGCAAGCGATTGGACATTATCATCTTGAAATTAATCCTGATGCCAAAGTGTTTTATGTTTCAACTGAACAATTTACTAATGATTTAATCGCTGCAATTCGCAATGATAGTATGCAGAGTTTTCGAGAACATTATCGCACAGCCGATATTCTTTTAGTAGACGATATTCAATTTATTGAAGGTAAAGAATACACTCAAGAAGAATTTTTTCATACTTTTAATACTCTTCATGAAGCTGGAAAACAAGTCATTTTAGCAAGCGATCGCCCTCCGACTCAAATTCCTCGTTTACAAGCTCGTTTAAGCTCCCGTTTTTCGATGGGTTTAATTGCTGATGTCCAAGTACCTGATTTAGAAACACGAATGGCAATTTTACAAAAGAAAGCTGAATATGAAAATGTTCGTCTTCCTAGAACAGTAATTGAATATATTGCTAGTCGTTATACTTCTAACATTAGAGAATTAGAAGGAGCTTTAATTAGAGCGGTGACTTATATTTCGATTGCTGGTTTATCGATGACAGTAGAAAACATCGCTACAGTTTTGAATCCTGCAGTTGAAAGAGTAGCTGCTGCACCTGAAGTAATTCTTCAAGTAATCTCTGAAGTTTTTCAAATCTCTATAGAAGATCTTAAAAGTAATTCCCGTCGACGAGAAATTAGTTATGCTCGACAAATTGGTATGTATTTGATGCGACAACATACCGATCTCAGTCTACCTAGAATCGGTGAAGAATTTGGTGGCAAAGACCACACTACAGTAATGTATAGTTGTGAAAAAATTGCTAAACAACAAGAACAAGACCGAGAACTAAATCAAACTCTAGCTCAATTAAGCGATCGCATTAACTTTGTCAGTAAAAATCAATATCGATAATTTCCTTCAAACACAAGTTTTCGGTAGAGTAGGTAAAGAGCGAAGACAGACAAGTTTAATGATTTGCCCACTATAACTTATTTTAATTCAGATCATTATCAAATTAAATTGTTAATTATTTCCAAGATATTTCTAGCGAAAATTTACTTAAAAAATCAGTAATTACAACTATTTAATATTTGATTTTTTACCGCCGATTATTGTATCTCCATCTAATAATATTGGTCGCTCAGGGTTGAGCGTTGCTTCACATTGCGCGTTAGGTGAAGCGTATTTTAGATAATAAGTTGTGTATGATTGGGTTTTTTTGTCGATCACACGCCATCTTCAATAATAAATTTTTCACTATCTTTAGAGATAGTGATTGGCTGTGGTGATGCTTTTATAGCTTTGTTTTCTAAATTATCTTGAACTTCTAGTTGAGATTGTGTTGGTTTGACTTTTGAGATGCAGTATCCTTTTAAGGAGCTAGCAACCGCACTATGAGGAATGCCTACGGTTAAAATTATTAATATTTGTATTAAAAAAGTTTTTGATTCAGTTAGCTCTACTAAATTGTTAATTATTTCCAGCATATTTCTCTCGGTATTTTACCCTAATAAATCAGTAATTACAAGTATTTTTCTTTGATTTTCTGGGTAATTACTTAACTATAAACTACAAATATTTATTGAAACTATCTAACTACTAAAATTAACTAATACCACAATAATTAACTTTATTTAAACGCCAAGAATAACTATTGACATTCCACCCCCCCCCTAGTGTTATCAAAGATACAGGTTGATAGTTTAATTTATTTTTGTCAGTGATTTAAATCAAATTCTATTTCTTATCAACTATTGTTCGAGTAATCTAATTATTTTTTCAAGCTAAATTTTGGGCAATTAATAAATTATTTGGTCTGGTTTAGCTTGGTTAATTGGTAATTGTAATTCGATAATATTAACTTTAGTTTGTTTGTAGCCTTTAATGATAAGTATTGTCTTAACTTCATCTGTCATATTACAAGCAAAAAAGAGTATGCCTAATCCTAACAAAACTTGCTTTTTCCCCGAACCAGATGAAAGTCGTCGCTATGGCTTTGGTAGTGATTTTGTTGCTAACGAAAAATATTTAGCGGTAGGTCATACTGGTCTAAACAAAGTCATTATCTATACTTCAGATGATTCTGGTCAATGGAGTAGAACTAGAGAAATTCGACCTCCAGTAGATTTAGCTTTTGATAGAGAAGGTTCTACTTTTGGCAATGGTTTGGAGTTAGATGGAGATATTTTAACAATTTCTGCCAGAATCAGAAATCCAGATATTCCTAGAGATAATTTATCTCCATCTCAAGCAGCCAATACACCTTTCACATATTCTTACAGGAGATATTTAATCAACCTTAAAACAGAAACAGAAGTCCAACCTATCGATTTGCTGGTGCAAAGAGAACCAGAATCTAATTTAGTTCGCTTTAATCTGCTGCGTCAAGGAAAGATCGAGCAATTTGTCTTACCCGATATGGGCGAGGAACACTTTGGCACTCATCACGGTGCTAATAGCTTTTATGGTAGTAATGTTGCTGTGCATGAGAACTTACTGTTAGTTGGTTATTCATCTTCATATGATGAAACAGGTGGAGCTTGGCTATTCAACTTAGCTCAACCAGAAGCCGAACCTTTAAAGATGGCTGTCGGAGATGTTGCAATGGGAAGCACAGTAGCACTTTCTCAACAATTTGCTGCGGTTAGTTTTCATGGAATAACTTGGTATTTTCCTCGAAGTAATGCTCCCCGAAAATCACCCAAAACACTAATCGCAAACCTCAATAATGGTTCGACGACAGTGATTAATAGCTTTGGGGAATTATCTTTAAGTGGCAACATCTTAGCCGTGATGCGTCCTGGTCGTGGTTGTGGAGAAGTAGTTTATCCTATATTGGAAGTATTTCGTATTGATGAAGACACTACACCTCATTTAATTATCAGGCGAAAGAATGTCAGTAGAGCCAAAGTACAAAATGTTTTTTTAATCTTTCTTCACTATAACGGCTCTCGGGTTTGTATCGAGCCATTGCCTTGAAAACAACAATTTTTGATTCAACTTAAATACAAGGAGAAACATTAACATGGCTATCATTGGTAATGACGAACGTCAAGTTGTTCGACCAAGTGACTCAAATTTTACTACATTTCCATTACCTGCGGTTACAGCAATAGATACTACAATTAATATTAAGGGTGAAGATTTTAGGGGTTATGGTACTGGAGTAGTTATCAATCCTCATTATGTACTTACTGCTGCTCATAATCTTTATGATAGAAATTCTGGAGAATATCAAAAAAAAATAAGAGTCACTACTAGCGGGAAACAAAATAGTTTAGGAAGTCGAAAGATTGACGATCCCGACTTTCCAAACGATCCAGGTGCTAACGTTAATGTATCTACAGGTTTATTTTTTCCTACTGATTATATAACTGAACCCAATGATGAACAGGCGAAAAAACATGATATTGCTTTCTTCAGAGTTGATAATAATGACTTAATTTCACCTGCTCCATCTGTCGGTTTAATCGCGTTTATGGATCCCAGAACTGCAAAAGGAAAAGCAATTCAAACAGCAGGATATCCCGATGATAATGTTAGTAGTGATATACCTAACAACACTGGTAAACAATTAAGAGATTTAGTTCTTGCACCTGGCTCTTTCAATCAGTTTGGTTATATACACGCTCTAATTGGCAGACGAATGCTGTATAGCAATCATATTGATACTGCGTTTGGACAGAGTGGAAGTCCTGTTTGGCATACTCTAGAGGGAGATCAACCCCGCGTTTTGGGGGTTCACACTATAGGAACTTATCCTAGAAACTCTGGGGTACTCATTGATAAAGACATCTACGATAAAATCATCGAAGAAACAAAAGATGATTCTGGTATTATACTCGGCAACGATCTTCCAGAAAACGCTATTATTGGTAGCGATCCTTCTTTAGTTCCTGTTGACTTTCCTCCTTTCTTGTCTAATGGCAATGATGAAATTGTTGGTACTTATCGCAGAGAACGCATCTTAGGCAATGGTGGTAACGACAAAATAGAAGGTGGTGGTGCAAACGATCGCATAGATGGCGGTAAAGGAGAAAGAGACATTGCTATTTTCTCTGATAACTTTAGCAACTATGATTATTCAATTTCCGAAGATCAAAAAATTATCACCTTTGCTCACAATCAAGGCACTCAAACCGATGGTACAGACACCCTAAAAAACATTGAATTCGCCCGATTCAAAGATGGTATCGCATCCCTACCCCTAGAAGATGGAGAAAAAGATACCTTAATAGGAGCGCATATTTTCTCCGGCACCAATCTCAACGACCTCAATAAATTCGGTATCCTCTCACAAACATTACCCATCTCCATGCTCGATGGCAACGCCGAATATAGCGTCACCTTCTCCGCGATCCCCCCAGATACCCAATACAACATCGCCTTGATCATCGACACCTCCGCATCTATGGATGCAACAGAATTACAACAAGCTAAAGATGCCTACATCAGCCTCACTAATCACTTCATCAACACAGGTATTGCCGATGTTAGTAACTTCGCCGTCATATCCTTCAGTAAAAACGCCACCCTACACGCCAACTTAACCGCTAGCCAAGCAATTACTAAAATTCAAGGATTAACCAACGCACCAGCCATTGAAGGAACTAAATACAACGACGCTCTTTATAAAGGACTGCAATTCTTCTCCCAATCACCCTTAAAAGGCGTAACCAACCTTGCCTATTTTTCCTCCGATGGTAGATCCCAAATCAATTTTGCCGATCCCAATGACATTCCTTATCATCAAGATGCCATCAATCTCAGAAGTGTTGCCAACGTGCAAACCTTTGGCATCTATGATAGCAGCGATCCAGGTACGGTAAGTCAAAGTCAGTTAGATTTCGTCGATTCCGACAACACTGTTATTTTAAACAACGCCTCCCAACTAGAAACAGCACTAAGTAAATCAGGATTAATTAGTTACCTCGACAGAATTGAACTTCTCAATGACGGTAATGTGGTTCAAACCATTCAACCCAATCAACTAACCGATAGTCCATTAGGATTAAGCTTCACTGGTAATATTGAAAATCTCGATATCAGTTTCAACGCCCAAAATCAGATTACGGCAAAAGCTTATTTTACTAATGGTACTGCTCCCGCGACACTAGATTTCACCGTTGCTAGTGGTTTGGAAGAATCAACCTCCGATCCCCTCACTAATATTATTGCTGGTACTCCTGGTGACGATGTAATTTATCTTGGTGGAATTGATCTTGGTGCCAATGGAGATGCAGGAAAAGATAAAATTATTGGCAACAAATATGATAATGAGATCAATGGTGGTGATGGAAACGATAAAATTTTTGCTCATGAAGGCAATGATACTATTATTACTGGTAATGGAGCAGATCGAGTTGATGGTGGCGAGGGAGTTGATACCGTAGTCTATGGAGATCAACTTTTTGCTGCCAGTGTTTTGCGTCGAACAGGTGAAGCAATTAATGTCGATAATGCAGATAATTTAACCAACGTTGAGTTTATTCAGTATTCCGATTTCAGAATCAGTACCGAAACTCTCCAAATTACACCAATTCTCCAAGGCAATGACATTACTGTAGCAGAAGGTGATTCGGGTACTACAACCGCTCAATTTACCTTTAACCTTGCCACACCCGCACCAGTAGATGTACAGTTTGACTACAACACTGTAGATGGAGATGCCTTAGCAGAAGAAGATTATCTAGCTAAATCAGGCACAGTAACTATTGCTGCTGGGAATACCAGTGCCACTATTGAAGTTGAGGTGATGGCAGATACTGTAGACGAGTCTACCGAAGTATTTACCTTAAATTTAGCGAATATATCTGGAGCGACTTTTTTTAATCATCAGATAGAGTATTCTGTAATTGCCCAGATCGAAAACAAACCTCCAAATCTCACTTTAATCGGTGATTCAGCTAAAAATACTTTGGTTGGTGGTAATGGTAACGATAAACTCAATGGACAATCAAACGATGATTATCTATTTGGAGAAGCTGGCAATGATACTCTGATTGGCGGTAGTGAAAATGATGCTTTAATTGGTGCTACTGGCAACGATATCCTCAATGGTGTTACTGGCATTGATACTTTAATTGGAGGAGGCGGACATGATGACTATTTCATCGATCACATCAGCGACACTACCATCGAAGACACCAATGCTGGCTCTGATACTGTCCGAACTTCTATCAGTTGGACTCTAGCAGAAAATCTGGAAAACCTGATTTTAACTGGTACTAATCTCATTAATGCTACAGGTAACAATCTTAATAATCTGATTACTGGTAATAACGCCAATAATCTTCTTGCTGGTGGTGATGGCAACGATACTCTCAATGGTAATATCGGTGATGATACCATGATTGGCGAGCGTGGTAACGACACTTATCTAGTCAATAGTAGTCTCGATCTGATTAGTGAAACCTTGAATCAAGGAACAGATACCGTTAATTCCACTACAACCTACACTTTAAGCAATCATCTAGAAAACCTCACTTTAACTGGTAATAATCTCATTGACGCTACAGGTAACAATCTTAATAATCTCCTTACTGGTAATAACGCCAATAATCTTCTTGCTGGTGCAGATGGGTTAGATACACTAATTGGTAACGGTGGTAGCGATCGCCTTAATGGTGATCTAGGTGATGATAGTATGCTTGGTGGGATGGGTAATGATCTTTATCAAGTTGATAGTCTCGGCGATACCATCAGCGAGAATTCAGGAGAAGGTACAGATTCAGTTCATACTACTATTACTTATACATTGGGAGACAATCTAGAAAATTTAACTTTAACTAGTAATGCTGTTATAGATGGTACGGGAAACAACTTCAATAACAATCTGACTGGTAATGTTAGTGATAACATTCTTTCTGGTGGTGCAGGGAATGATACCCTCAATGGCAATAATGGAGATGATCTGTTAATTGGTGGAGTCGGCAATGATCGTCTTAGTGGTGGCAATGGTGCAGATCGTTTTCGATTGTTAGCTACTAATGAGCGTAGCGACACAATTGTGGATTTTGTAGTGGCTGATGATACGATTGAGGTAGCTGCTAGTTTTGGTGGTGGATTAATTGCTGGTAGTTCAATTGGTAGTAACGAGTTTGTGATTGGTTCAACTGCGTTGTCTAGTAGCGATCGCTTTGGCTACGATACTAGTAATGGTTTACTGTGGTTTGATGTTGATGGTACTGGTAGTAATAGACAAGTTAATCTAGCTACACTCAGTTCTGGTTTGAGTCTGACTCATGATGATCTGGTGGTAATTTGATTTTGATTGTTTTTACTTAACGCGCAATGCAAGGAGTAAACCTCTGGCGTTATTTTTTTACTCAAGTTCAGATGATAAACTTTTCTACATTTCAAACTAAGAAAGTTAGATTTCCACAGGTTGTGGAAATTTTACCAGAGTTTTCCACAGGCTTTCCCCAAAGAAAACAAAATAAATTGTTTAAAGTTAAGAAACTCTTAATTGTAAGTAACGACTGTTACAAAAGATTGACAATAGCTCTGTTAGCCTGTTAGTCATAATTTTCCTATATATTGTGACGAGGCTAAGGTGGGTTCGGTTTATATTTCCATAGTCGAGGGTAATCCTCACCTACGCTCTTTATTAGGTTGGCATTTACAGCAAGCAGGTTACACTGTTAAGCAGTCTGCCAATATTTATCAAGCTAGGAATACGTTTGACCAGTATCAACCTACTTTAATAGTTTTAGATTCTGATTTACCAGATGGAGATGGGTTAGAACTATGTAGTTGGTTACATCAGCAGAAACAACCTCTAATTCTAATGTTATCTGCTCGCAATAGTGAAAAAGATATTGTTAATGCTCTTAAAGCTGGCGCAGATGATTATTTGACCAAACCTTTTGGGATGCAAGAGTTTTTAGCTCGCGTCGAGGCATTAATTAGAAGGGTTAGAGTGAATGCTGTTCCTTTATATTTAGACTATAGTGACTTAAAAATTGATTTGGTACAACGTCGAGTTCAAGTTAAAGAAAACTTTATCGAGCTTACACCCCAAGAATTTAGTTTACTTTATGTTTTAGCTCAAGCTGAAGGAATGGCTTTAAGTCGTTCGGAGTTATTAAGGCGTGCTTGGCCTGATGCAATTGATAATCCCAGAACTATTGACACTCACGTTTTATCTTTACGTAAAAAAATTGAGCCTAATCCTCGTCAACCTTACTTAATTCAAACAGTTCGTAATGTTGGTTATCGTTTAAATCCCGATATTATCAAAGGAGAAACTTCTCTGTCTTGGGAAATAAAATCTTTTAATAATAACAATCATACTAACAATAACCACCATAATTCTACTCTTTCCACTCAATTAAATTGAATTATGACCACTCTTGAGTAGATTGAGTTTCAGCTATTAGTAATTTTTCTTGTAGTTTTTGCCAATTGACTGCATTGGCGACCACATCTTCAGTCAATTTTCCTGATTCTAAATATAAAATTCGATTAGCAAAAGATTTAATTAATTCTAGTTGATGACTAATTATCATAATTGTAGTGTGACCAGCCGAACTTATTTGCTCTAAAATTTCTAAAAGATGATTGGCAGTACCAAAGTCCAAAGCTGAGGTTGGTTCGTCAAGTAACAATAAATTAGGCTGCATAACCAAAGCACGAGCGATCGCGACTAATTGTTTTTGTCCTCCTGACAGTTGTAATTCATTGCGTTCTAACCATTGATCGGGAATTTTTAAGGCACTTCTCCAAGTCGTTACTCTACTACTAATTTCCGAGGTCGATAATTTTTGCAAAACTAAAGGGTAAGCGATCGCATCTTGAACAGTCATTCCTAATAATTTTGATTCTTGAGGAACTAAAGCTATTCTTTGCCGTAGTTGCAACACAGGGATTTCTGTAATTGATTGTTGTTCAAAGTAAATTGAACCTTCACTAGGACTAGTCAGTCGATTGATTAATCTAAATAAAGAACTTTTTCCTGCACCAGAAGGACCAATAATTGCAATGCGATCGCCATTATTAATTTGAACTGAAATATTGTCTAGCAACTGGGCAGAACCTACGGTCGCTTGTAAGCTAACTCCGTTTAACCGTAACATTTTCTTGACGGGATTGAAAATGCTATATTATAACAATCTTTTTAGATTTATTTAAGATTTTTATGCGGGTCGGATACAAATCGCAGCCATTTTGTGTTTAATTTTGTTATCGTGTTTTTAACAATTAGAAATATTTCTGAGGATGTCCTTATTTATGGTTGCTACTTCTAATCTTTATCAAACAGCAGCCCAAGACACCAATAACCTCAAGCGTGTTTGGCAAAATATTAATGCCGATAGTTGTCCCCTAACTTACAATTTCCATTTGCACACAGTTTGTTCCGATGGACAGTTAGAACCATCCGCTTTAATGGAACAAGCTGTTAAATTTGGACTTAAAGGTTTGGCCATAACTGATCATCATTCAATTCGTGGTTATCAGTTAGCAACTGAGTGGTTAAACCAACTCAAACAACAATCTTCTCAAACAAATTTACCTCAAATCTGGACAGGAGTAGAAATTACAGCCAATTTACAAGGAGTAGAAGTACACATTCTTGGTTATGGTTTTGCCCCTCAACATTTAGCCATTCAACCCTATCTTCAAGGCACAAAACCTCAAGGAAGCAAAGCTCAAGTAGATCTCGTTATCCGCACAATCCATCAAGCTGGTGGTTTGGCAATTTTAGCCCATCCTGCTCGTTATCGTCGTTCTGCCCAAGAATTAATTCCTGTAGCTGCTCATTTTAATATTGATGGAGTTGAAGCTTATTATGCTTATAATAATCCCACTCCTTGGCGACCAAGTCCAGTACAAACTGAACAGGTAAAACAATTAGCTGCTCAGTATAATTTATTAACTACCTGCGGAACTGATACTCACGGCTTAGATTTACGCAGAAGACTCTAACGAAAAAAGCCACTCAATTTTTTTCAATTTTAATTTTTAATTAAGTGGCTTGATATTTTCTGCAACAGAGGAATAATGAAGCATAATTTTAATTAAAATCGACCGCTTTCGATAGTCATTAGTAAAATGACACCCATGCTCATCAAAGCTAAAACTACAGCAAAAGCAATTGATTGTCCAAGATGATTTTTATATGAAGTTCTCATTTTTGGCTACCTCGATTAATTTAATTTGTTAATGATGATTAAAACTGAAATTGGAAATAAACAGGATGTAAACAAGAGGGGATCAAGTTATTTTTAGATAATTGGCTTTTAAAAAAATCTAAAATCTACTTGTAAATAGTAATGTTATCTAAATAATTAGAAAATTATCTAATAAAAGATATTTTTGTTAATCAAAATTAATTTAACTTAATTAATTTGGTCGTTTGAGTATTAATACTTGAAAATATATAACTATTTATGGTTATGGTTTGTAGCGATTCCCCATGACCATGACCAAGTTATTTGTAAATATTTATAAATTAAATTAATTTGTTAAACCATGTTGTAGAGCAAAACGCACTAATTCAGTACGACTATTAGTTCCAGTCTTACTAAATAAACGACTAACATATTTTTCTACGTTTCGGACGCTAGTTTCTAGTTCGCGGGCAATTTCTTTATTCATTAAACCTTGAGCGACTAAATCTAAGACACTTTGTTCTCTGGGAGTCAGTTCAATATCAATTGGAGAAGGTGTCGGGACAAGACGAGAACTCGAACCCAATTTTTCATCTAATTTTCCTTCAATTTCTTCTAATTTACGAGCAATAACTTCTAAATTAGAATTACCATTATTAGCATCAGCAGCAACCTGTCGTCTAATTAATAAATTTCTGACAATTGCTTCTAATTCTTCAGGATCAAAAGGTTTAGCTAAATAAGCATCACAACCAGCTTCATAGCCTTGAATGCGATCGCTAGTCATTCCTCTAGCAGTTAAAAAAACTACAGGAATTGGACGATAACGAGGATCTTCTCTTAACTGTTGTAAAAACTGATAGCCATTAACTTGAGGCATCATAATATCAGAAATAACGAGATCTGGGATATCAGCCTCTAATAATTGCCAAGCTTCTTTAGCATTACTGGCTACCCTGACTTTCCATTCTTCGTTATCTTCAAGATAAGCTTGGACTGATTCTCTAACCCCAGGTTCATCATCTACTAGTAAAATTTTTTGTAAATTAGACATAAAAATTATTTGCCTTGTAATAGGAATAAGAAAAAGGAGTATTGTCATGAAAAAATCATTTATCTTTTGAATATATCATTCTCAGAAATACTCCCCAATATTTTCAGTCTTACTGAAACGTCGAAAAAATTCCTATCCTAATCCTTCTACGATTGGATGAAAGTAAAAAGCTAGTCCTAAAACAGCGTAAGTTGCTAGTAGCAATCCTCCTTCTAACCAGTTAGACTTACCATCGGAACTGATTGAGTTAGCAATTAAAACAGCCACAGTTACAGCAACTAATTCAAAGGGATTAAAATCAAGATCCATCGGTTGACCAATCAACCATCCTGTAATCACCAAAACTGGGGCCACAAATAAAGCAATTTGCAGACTAGAACCGACAGCTACAGAAACAGATAAATCCATTTTGTTTTTCATCGCTACAGTTACGGCAGTAGCGTGTTCTGCTGCATTACCAATAATTGGTAAGACAATTACCCCTGTAAACAGTGCCGTCAAACCTAATGCGGAAGTAGCCTCTTCTAAAGATTCTACTAATAGTTCTGATTCTACAGCGACAGTCAGAGTAATCACTAATAAAATTCCAATCCATAACCAAAGATTTGGTTTGTGAGAAGATTCTGCTTCGGTAGAATCGCTTTCGATCTCTAAGTCAGCTACACCAACATCATAGAGATAGGCGTGAGTTTTCATGGAAAAGATTAGAGTTAAAATATAAACCAAAATCAAAACGATCGCAACAGCCACAGAAAGATGTTGAAGAGTGGCTTCACCAATTCCCGCAGAAGTATACTCAACTGCGGTAGGTAATAAAATAGCGATTACTGCCAAATTCATTGAAGATGCATTGAGACGTGCAGCAGTCGGTTGAAATTCCTGTTCTTTATAACGCAAACCTCCCAACAACATGGCAAAACCCATAACCAACAGCAAATTACTAATAATTGAACCAGTAATTGTTGCTTTGACTACATTAACTAATCCTTCTTTAAGGGCAATAAAAGCCAGAATTAATTCAGTAGCATTGCCAAAAGTTGCATTAAGTAGTCCTCCTAAATTAGGTCCAACTACAACAGCGATTTCTTCTGTTGCTGTACCCATATAAGCAGCCAGAGGAATTATTGCCAACCCTGCTGTAATAAAGACAATAGTGGCATCCCAGTGCAGAAAATGACCAGCTAGAGAGACGGGTACAAACAGCAATAAAACTAAAAAAATAGTGTTTTTGTTGAGCATTTAGAAGTTCCATGTCTTTTACCTATTCGTAACTGTAATAGCACGTTTAGGTAATATTTTGCTCTCTTGCCCTGGTTGTAATTATTTAATAATACTTAGTTATACATTCGATGGAAAAAAATCTGAAAATTTAACTGATTGCGTACAATGATTAAGATCAAGTCTGTTAACCTGTCTATAGTTATTCGCTTCTAATCTAAAATACTTAAATGTTTGCTACGAATAGCTGAGGAGGCAAGAACGAGACTCGGCGACGCGGAAATTGTGTGTAGCATTCTTTTTACTTTTGTACAGACGTTTCCTGTTCCCGAAGGGTGCGAAGCAACGTCTCTACTTTTTATCTTCTACTTTCCCTATCAATAACATAATTATTCAACAGGACATGATCTAAAACAGTCGCGCACGCGCAGCGCCTCGCTGGGAGCGAAATCGCTTTTCTTCTAATCTAAAGGAAATCTTAAATAGATTGCTTTAATTTTTTTTGTGCTTTACTGGGATGGTTTATTTGAATTTTTAGAAAAATGAATCGTCACAGTTGGACAATTTTTTGTTTAGCTTATCTAGTAGGTTTACTATCTACAAGTTGGTTGACTTTTTCTAATCCAGAGGTAGCGGGAGAAAGTTTATTTAAAGTTGGAATTGGATTAGGTGGATTGACTTTAATATCTGCTTGGATTGTTTACCGTTGTACTTCTATTCGTTTGAGAAAAAGTTTTTGGTTAGAGGTTTTTATTATTGCTATTGTAGCTGTAATTTATTTTCAAGTTAGAGTGCCTCAACCGAGTGTTAATGATATTAGTAATCAACTTCATAAAAATAAGAGTCAGATAGTAATTGTTTCAGGAAAAGTTTTAACTGAACCAAGATTAACCAGCGATGAAAAAGCTAAGTTATGGTTAAAAACAACTGAAATAGAAATAGAGAAAAATAGTAAGCAAGAAGTTACTGGTAAGTTATATGTAACTTTACCTTTGTTACAAGCAACTAGTCTTTATCCTGGCAAAAATATCAAAATTCAAGGTGTTTTATACAAACCTCAATCTCCTAAAAATCCTGGTGCATTTGATTTTAAAAAATATCTTAATTATCAAGGTTCTTTTGCTGGTTTAAAAGGCTGGAAGATAATTGAAGAAAAAAATCAAAGTGAATCAATTTGGGGTTGGTGGAAAATTAGAAGAAGAATAGTTCGTTCTCAAGTTCGTGGTTTAGGAAGTCCAGTAGGACAGTTGGTTAGCTCAATTACGTTGGGTAGAAAAGCAGTAGATTTACCTGAAGAGTTGGGTAATAATTTTATTCAAGTTGGATTAGCTCATATTTTGGCTGCTTCTGGATTTCATGTCGCTTTATTGTTGGGATTAGTTTTAAGAATAACTCATCATCTTTCAGGGCGATCGCAGTTAATGATAGGATTAATTTTTTTATTTATTTATATTTGTTTAACTGGATTGCAACCTTCAGTAATTCGAGCAACTTTAATGGGAACTTTTGTTTTAGTTGCTTTGGCAAATAATAGTCAAGTTAAACCTTTAGGTTCTTTATTATTAGCAGCAATAATAATTTTATTATTTAATCCTCTTTGGATTTGGGATTTAGGATTTCAACTTAGTTTTTTAGCAACTTTTGGTTTAATTGTTACTGCACCACAACTTTCTCGTTATCTAAATTGGTTACCACCAACTCTGGCTACAGCGATCGCGATTCCTTTGGCTGCCTCAATTTGGACTTTACCTTTATTAAGTTATGTATTTAATACAGTGGCAGTTTATAGTCTAATTATAAATATTTTAACTACTCCTTTTGTGACATTAATTAGTTTAGGAGGAATGATTAGTGCAGGGATCGGTTTATTTCTTCCTTGGCTTGGTAGTTTGCTTTCTAAAATAATTTATTATCCTACTATTTTTTTAATTGAATTTACTAATTTTTTTGTGAACTTACCAGGTATTACAATTGCTATTGGCAAAATTCCTTTAATTGTTTTAATTGCAATTTATACAATATTGATTTTACTTTGGCTTAACAAACGGTGGCAAAATAATTGGTATTTAGGATTAATCATAGTTGTAATTTTACTAGTATTTCCTATTAGCTATCGTCAATTAAATTTAGTTAAAGCTACGGTTTTATCAGCTAACCAAGAACAAATTATTGTAATTCAAGACCGAGGTAAGATAATTTTAGTTAATAGTGGCGAACATAAAACTATAAAATATACAGTTTTACCTTTTTTAACTACTCAAGGAATTAATCAGATTGATTATGCGATCGCTATGAATAGTTTCTCTGATCATAATGGTTGGACTGAGATTAATAACAAATTAACCATTCATAATTTTCTTAGCAACGAAAAAAATTCATTAGAAACTTTTAAAAAAACGACTAAATTAATTTCTTCTCCAGAAAATATTACAACTAAAAATTTTCGGATTAAACTTCTAAACAACCAACCCATTCTATTAGAGTTGAAAACTAAACAGCAGACTTGGCTAGTAATTAATCCAACTAAAACTGAAGATAATATAGCTATAATTAAATATTTACAAGAAAATAATCTCGCTCATAATCAAATAATAATTATTTGTTCTGGTAAGAAAATTGAACTTGAGTGCTTAAAAGAGTTAAAACCCCAAATTGCGATTATAACGACCAATGAAGTAGAAGAATCTACTAGACAACAATTAAACTCTCAACACACTCAACTTTATATTACTGGTCAAGATGGCGCAATTAGTTGGCAACCTCAATCAGGGTTTCAGACAACTTTAATAACTGAAACAGAAAAAAATACTTTTCTTTAGAAGACTAGTCAATTGTCAACAAATCTCTGTAAAATAACGAAGTATGCCAATTTTATGGAGAGATGGCAGAGTGGTTGAATGCGGCGGTCTCGAAAACCGCTTCGGGGTTACTCCTCGACGTGGGTTCAAATCCCACTCTCTCCGCTTCTAATCTAGCTTTCAAGCCCTTTGTGTCTATTTAAATAATTCGATTAGTTGTACTATTTTTATAGGGATTTTTAGCTCAAATTTAGATCATTAATAGACAACGATTGTGACCGTCTATGAGTAAGTTATGCTCTTTCCAAACAACCAAAGCATCGCGACAACCCTGTTCTCTCAGATTAGCTTCTAGTTGAGCTTTCTCTTCTCGAGACAGTGGCAGAATTAGAACTTTAAATTCTGGATCGATAGCAATTGATAAGCGAGGGGATGAACATGACAGTAATTGTATGCGATCGCGTATATACTCAATCTGTCGTTCTTTTTCTTGAATATTTCGCTGGTAATCATTGTTTTGATTGATGCAGCGAGTAATAACGGTGTCGATAAAATTCGCAACCTAATCGCCCAATCGAAGTTAGTATCAGTTAGTGGACACTATCGAGTATTCATTCTCGATGAAATTCAAATGCTCAGTCGCGTCGGACAAAATGCTTTTCTCAAAACTCTAGAAGAACCAAATCCTAACGTTCTGTTTATCCTAGCAACCACAGAACCCCACAAACTTCTAGATACTATTATCAGCCGTTATCTGCACTTACGATTCAATCGATTGAGTGTTGTAAAGCTAACCACAAGGTTAACCAGTATTGCTGCGGAAGAAAACATTCAAATTACAGAAATGGTTTGGTTTGATGAATGGGAATTGGTTCGCAAAGATATTGCCAGGGGTGAATTTAAAGTGTTTTAGTTCTTGAAAAATCCTAAATCTTAATCCATAGGGACGAAAAATTCATTTATTCTCGCTATGGATTCGATAAATTAAAGCACCAATTAAAATAGAGATGGTGATGTTCAATTAGTTAATGCTACTTTGACTAGCCTAAATTAAGGTTTTCACTCTCTGAGAATAAGAATGGCTCAAATATCTGTTATTTCAGAACATATTGAAATTACCCCTGGAGTATGTGGAGGTAAGCCTCGCATTGCAGGGCATCGAATTAGAGTGCAAGATATTGTTATCTGGCATGAAATGATGGGACTTTCTCCTGATGAAATTATTTATCACTATCCCAGTATTACCTTGGCAGATGTCTATGCTGCTTTGGCTTACTACTACGACCATTTAGAAGAAATCAGACAAAACATTCAAGAAAGCGAGGAATTTGCTCAAGAGTTAGCCAAAAAAACTCCTTCCCTACTCCAACAAAAATTAAGGGAACGAAATGTCACAAAGGATTAAGTTCCACCTGGATGAAAATGTGAGTAATGCCATTGCATTGGGGTTAAGGCGACGGAGAATTGATGTCACGACAACGAACGAGGTGGGTTTAATGGGTGCATCGGACGAAGAACAACTCGAATTTGCTTTGAGGAAAGGTAGAGTTATTTTTACTCAGGATGATGATTTTCTGCGACTGCATCATGCAGGAATTACTCACGCAGGGATTGCTTATTGTCGTCAAAGAAGTCGCTCCATTGGTGAAATTATTAATACTTTGACTTTAATTTGGGAATGGGTAGAATCAGAGGAAATAAAAAACAAAGTAGAGTTTATTTAATTAAGACAAGAACAGACTCGCGCTCGATGCGATCGCTGTTAATAAGAAATTGAGAACATAATGATTTGAAGGTTTTGTTTTTGCTTAGAGAGCCGTAAGGCTCTGTGATGAGCGATTTAACTTAAAACGATCGCCATGAAAGCTATCCTCAATATTCAAACCTTCAAAGAACATACTGCTCTAGCCAGTCGTACTATCAATTCTAAAAATAATCTTCGATCCCAAATGACAGGTTGATTGAGGGTGGTAGTCAATCAACAAGGTTTAGCTAACAAATTATAACTTATAGAACCCATTTGGGTTCTTTTTAAGCGTTAGCTAATCTTTTGAGCATCAGTCTGACAAAACAAAGGTTAATCTTGGTGGTAGCATTCTCAAGAGTTCTCTCAACAGCGCAATTATACAAGCGGAGGTTTCCTCCGCGTATCCGACATTCTGTCGCCCTTCGGGAAGCGCGCTCAAAATTCTTGACTAAACTTTTGCATCTTTCCATCCAGGAATTGGTTCTTTCTATGACCCACCTAGCTTTTACTGGGACAAAGCCTGTTTTTCCTTCCTTTTCCTTTTGAGCTTTCGCCTAAACCGTCGAAAGTTTAAACTTAATCTTGTTCATTATCTGAAGATAAATTTTTTTCAGCTTTTCCATCAGTTTTTCAGGGTTTTTACCAGAAGAGCGGACTTTACTATAAAATGAATCCTATTTTTCCTCCCAAAAAATCTAATGAGGAGGACGTGGTAAATCTACGCCCTTATTTCTCAATTTAATTTCTACTCAACCACTTTTGTCCATTTAAACGTTGCAACGTATACAACACCATTAAATCTAGAGTAATCTTCCGCTCGTCAATCATAAAAGATTCCAGGGTACTAGGTTTGCCTCCACTCGTAGCATAAGAAAAAGCTTTTGGTCCCGAAATATCTTCATCAAGAAAATAAATTTTAAATTGCCGTTGTCCATTTTGCCAGTTACCACTGACTTGCCAACATTGCTCATTGGCAGTTGCTATAGGTAAGCTTTGCTTGCTAAGGTTTAACTCTACATCATCAATCCCTTGTGCCGTTAAAGCTTGTTTGAGAGTAGGGTTAAAATGTTGTTCAATAAACTCAGTAAAAGGTTTATCTTCAACTGCGGGTGGTTTTTCTTTTTTAGGTTTTGCAGCCCCTGCTCCAGCAGCAGGTTTTTCTGATTTGAGTTTTGCTTCTTGAGAAGCAGGTGAAGGTTTTTGTTCTTCTGCTGAAGGTTGAGATGCCTCTGGTTGATTAGTTTCCTCTGCCATATTTCTTAACCTTATCATAAGCGCGATCGCACCAAGTATAAATTTGACCAATGATTACAGTAGTCTCTGTTGTTTAATCAGAGGCTGATCAACTCCGCAACCTAATGGTTTAATATGTGATGCGGATCGCTAAGTACTAGGTTATTTTATCAAAATTCCTCTAGCCTGATGCCTGACATTAATGATTGGATTGTCTCCTTGAAAAAGAAATATGAATCCCAAATGATATAACTGTATATTCCAACTACAACAATGACCAGCAGTAACTTAAATTGAGTTAGTTTACCAGTACTAGCGTACGTTAAACAATGTAATAAAAAAGGAGTTGTTAGATAAAAATAGCCTCCATAGCCAATTGCTATTAATAAAAATTTTAAGTAATCGTTAGGACAATATGTAGAAAATTTCAACCAAATAAATATACCGAATATACCTAAAAGAAATTGGATAAAAATACTATTGAAAACAGTAAAAAAAACTATTGTCTTGGGTTGTTTTTTCTGCATACAAGCTTTAATAAAGCAAAATGTTGTTTGCTATTTTTTTAAATAAGTTTATTTTCAGTAATTGTACATAGAAAAACTTAGACTTTTTTTAAAGAAATCAATAACTTTTTAATAAAAATATAAAGAAATAGTTAATTAACTTTTAGGGAAATTTAATCTGGAAGAAACTAAAAACTAATAGTCTTTTCTTTAACAACTTTTTCTAGCTAAAGCAGCAGCAGCTTTGTTATTTTGAGCATAGACAGTTTTACTTAAATAGTTTCCAATGCTTCACAGTTTTATCCCTCCAGAACGCTATTTTCCCTATCTCACCTGGACAGAAATTGCAGAGATGCCCGAGCGAGAAAACGTGGTAATTATTCAACCAATCGGTGCGGTTGAACAACATGGTCCTCATCTACCAATTATTGTCGATGCTGCAATTAGTATGGGAGTATTAGGTAAAGCTCTTCACCAACTAGATCTAAGTATTCCCGCTTACGCTTTACCTTGTCTTTATTATGGGAAATCTAACGAACATTGGGATTTTCCTGGCACTATTACTCTGAGTGCAGAAACTTTGTTAGCTGTGATTTGGGAAATGGCAGAAAGTATCTATCGTTCTGGATTTAGGAAACTTGTGTTAATGAATTCTCACGGTGGACAACCACAAATTATGGAAATCGCAGCTAGAGATATTCATCAAAAATACCCAGATTTTGCAATATTTCCCTTATTTACTTGGCGAGTACCCCACCTGGCAGCAGAATTATTAACTCCACAAGAGTTAGAGTATGGTATTCATGCTGGAGATGCCGAAACCAGTATCATGCTATCTTTACTGCCAGAACAAGTAAAAATGGAACGAGCAGTTAAAGAATACCCTGCCGAACTACCAGAAACAAGTTTATTAAGCATGGAAGGAAAATTACCTTTTGCTTGGTTAACTAAAGAATTAACGAAAAGTGGTGTGATGGGAGATGCGACAGTAGCGAGTCAAGCCAAAGGCGATCGCATTTTGGCTTCGGTTGCTCAGGGTTGGGTTAAAGTAATTCAAGATATTTATACATTTCGTCAACCAAATATCTCAAGTTAAATTTCCCTATTTTTATAAGTTACTTCTTGTACTTGCCCAGGCTGTCCTAAGATTTTTTTCTGTCCGTCATTAAAAGTAACCACTACTCCCCCTGCATTACCTGCCCGAAGAGTGATTTGTTCGTTACCTACCCAAGTACGATGAGTTCCTTTGGGTAAAATACCTTCAAAATCGATTTCGCCATCTACCATTACTTTTAACCAGCAGCGATCTTTTAATGTAATATCTACTACGACCGATTTGTCTGACTCAGAAACTACTTTAGAAATAGATAGAGATTGATTATTTTGGTTAGTATTTTCAATCGCGACAGAAGAACTATTCGGAATAAGTTCTTTTACTTGAGTATTTTGAACAATAGTAGGACGTTCAACTAATCCAGTAATAATACCTAAAGATGCTCCTATGACCGCAATGTAGAGTAAATATAAATGCGTCGAACGTAACTGAAAAGGAAACAAAGACCTTCCCCAGAAGGATTTACGCTTGACAACGGACTTAGGAGGAGCAAACACTCCACGCTTTGGCGAAGTCGGAATCGTCGTTAGATCAAGATCTATTTCAGCATGAATCGTGGCAGCAAATTTTTTAACCAAAGCTTGAATATAAATAGGTTCTGGTAATTCTTGAACATCGCCAGACTCAATCGCTTTTAATATACGAATTGAGATTAGAGTTTGAGATGAAATTGTTTCCAAAGATACTCCTCGTTCGAGTCGAATTGCTTGTAATTCGGCTCCAATTTTTTTTAGCTTTTTTTGTTGCTCTATCTGAATATTTGTGTTATCTTGCTTCATGAACTGCGCTCCTGCTTTAGTGCAGCTAAATTGTTAGAGTTGGAATCAATTGTTTTTTTGAGAAAGGCAACTTCTTTTTTTTGCAGATATCGATAATTACCTGGCAATAGCATAGGTTGTTTAGGAAGCTGTAAGCTGATCTCTCCAATAGCTGTTCGATGCAGTTTAAGCACTTGATATCCTAATTGCTCTGCAATTCTGCGTATTTGACGATTGCGACCTTCAGTGAGAATAATCTCGAGCAAGGTGTTTTCGGCGTTTTGCTTGACTACTCTAACTTGAGCAGGCAAAGTCTTCCTGCCAGATAGATAGATACCTCTGCGCCAAAGATTTAATTCGGCGTCAGTAGGATGTCCATCAATCCAAACTAAGTAAGTTTTTGGCAGGTGATAACGTGGATGTGTGAGGGTAAGAGTTAAATCGCCATCATTAGTTAACAGTAAAGCACCAGAGGAGTTAAGATCGAGTCTTCCAACTGGGTATATTCCCTGTCCTTCTTTTAGTGTAGCAGGTAGTAGATCGAGAACGGTAGTTCTATTTTGCGGGTCATTACAAGTTGAAACAACTCCAGCAGGTTTATTTAACAATAGGTAAACTAAGTCAGGACGATTAACAGGTTTAATTTTGCGACCATCTACTTCTAATCGATCTACTTTTAAATTTACTTTGTCCCCCAGTTTGACTACTTTACCGTTAAGACTAACTCGTCCAGCTAAAATCATTTTCTCTGCTTGACGACGAGAAGCAATTCCCCATTGAGATAATATTTTCTGGACTCGTTCTGTCATGGTTAAGGATTCTCCTACTAAGCGCGTAAATATAAATATTACAAAAAGACACTTATCTCTGATTTTGGGGAATCTACTTAATATATTTCCCAAAAATCCGATAAACTTAACAGTCTAAGCAAAAGAATGTCAGGAAATTATAAGTTTTACTACAGAGTGATTTAGATATTTAATGATTAGTAAAGTACTTTCCACAGCAGTAAGTTTATGGCTGAGATCCCAAGTAGAACGAATAGAAGAGTTAAAACTAGAAATTATTGGTAATAATCGGCAAATTTTGCAGGGCTATATTCCTAAAGTTTTGTTTTATAGTAATAGTGCAGTTTATCAAGGACTCCATTTACGTCAAGTTCAGCTACAAGCAGTAAATATAAAAATCAATTTAGCCGAAATCCTCAAAGGGAAACCATTAAAATTACTTGAACCAATTCCAGTCACCGGCAAAGTATTATTATCAGCAACTGATTTAAATGCTTCTTTAACATCCAGTTTGCTTTTAGATGGTTTGAGAGATGTATTGATTAATTTATTGAAGTCTCAAGAAATCGCTCCTTCCTCTGTCAATCTAGATGATTATCAAATTAGCTGGCAGAATATCGCTTTATTAGACCAAAAAATAATGATTGAGGGATGTGTTTGCGATCTCGGCAAAGCCGAGGCGCGTAGCGATCGCCACGGAAAAGTCAATCCTCTAAGTATATCTACTAGTTTGCAATTAGCTAATTGTCATACTTTATTATTGTCGCCTTTTGTAGTTGCAGGATTACCAGAACTACAAGTAATTCAATCTCAGTCTCTGGAGATTGATTTAGGGGAAGAAGTAGTCATTGAACATTTAGAGCTTGTCTGGGAAAGTTTGACTTGTGTAGGTAGTTTAACAGTTATGCCTTAGTACTCTGTTGATTTAGATTTAAAAATAATTGCCAACGTGAGTGTGGGATATGTCCCAATACTACGTCAATAATAAAATACTTTTTAGCCTTTTGTGCGATCGCTGTTGAGTTCAATTTTTTTATGACATAAATTAAGACGATTGTAGTACTTAAAAACTACCAACTTCAATTAATTCACCTCACCTGGTTGAATCATCAATCACGTACTTGTGGGATTAATGGCAATTTTAAGAATGTACTTAATCTGCGAATAAAGCAGTTTATTTTTTAGGGGAAAAATTAATCCCGACAAAAATAGTCGGGTATGTTTGACTCGTATTTTTACCTGTGATACTATCGAAGCCACTGTTGACGGAATTAATTAAATTAGGAATATTTAGTCATGACTCAGGCGATCGATACTAAACCTTCATGTTTTACACCCACCTTCACCAAGTTAGTTTCCAAAGAAGGTGGGGTTGAATATCCACTAGAAGCTTTAAATGTTTGTGAAGAAACCTTTTCTCCTTTAGAAGTTGCTTACGACTATGATGCAATTCGTCGTCAAGTCAGCCGCGAAACCATTCAAGCTGGTCCAAACTCAATTTGGCGTTATAAAGCTTTTTTACCCGTAGCTAGCGAAAACCCCATTGATGTCGGCACGGGAATGACTCCTTTAGTTAAGTCCAATCGTTTAGCTCGTCGCCTGGGTCTAAAAAATCTCTACATTAAAAATGATGCCGTCAATATGCCTACCCTGAGTTTTAAAGATAGGGTAGTCTCAGTTGCGCTCACTCGTGCTAAAGAATTAGGTTTTACCACCGTTTCTTGTGCTAGTACTGGTAATCTAGCAAATTCCACTGCTGCGATCGCTGCTCATGCTGGTTTAGACTGCTGCGTTTTCATTCCTGCTGATTTGGAAGCTGGCAAGGTTTTGGGTACACTGATATACAACCCTACAGTAATGGCAGTCAAAGGTAACTACGATCAAGTAAACCGTCTTTGCTCAGAAGTTGGTAACACTTATGGTTGGGGATTTGTTAATATCAATCTTCGTCCTTACTATTCAGAAGGTTCTAAAACCCTTGGTTTTGAAGTTGCCGAACAATTAGGTTGGAAGTTACCAGATCATATTGTTGCACCTTTAGCTTCTGGTTCTTTGTATACTAAAATTTATAAAGGTTTCCAAGAGTTCGTTAAAGTTGGATTGGTTGAAGATAAACCAGTTCGTTTCAGTGGCGCACAAGCAGAAGGTTGTTCTCCGATTGCTCAAGCTTTTAAAGAAGCAAGAGATTTTGTTGCACCAGTAAGACCTAATACTATTGCTAAATCAATTGCAATTGGTAACCCTGCTGATGGTATCTATGCTTTAGAAGTTGCTCGCAAAACCAACGGTAATATTGAATCAGTTAATGATGCTGAAATTATTGAAGGAATCAAACTGTTAGCTGAAACCGAAGGCATCTTTACTGAAACTGCTGGCGGTACTACTATTGCAGTCCTCAAAAAATTAGTAGAAGCAGGTAAAATCGACCCTGAAGAAACTACAGTAGTTTATATTACTGGTAATGGACTCAAGACTCAAGAAGCAGTCCAAGGTTATATTGGCGAACCTTTACTAATCGAACCTAAACTAGATAGCTTCGAGCGTGCGCTAGAACGTTCTCGTACTCTCGAACGCCTCGAATGGCAACAAGTTAGTGTTTAATTTTAAATTTCTCTATTTTCTTTTTTCTGATTTGTTTTGTAGTTAACTATGGCTGTAAAAGTATTAATTCCCACTCCCTTACAAAAATTCACTAACAATCAAGCAACTCTTGAATGTGGTGGTAGCAGTATTAGCGAACTGATCGATGCGCTAGAAAATAACTGTCCAGGAATCAAAGCTCGTATTTGTGATGAAACTGGTCAACCTCGACGCTTTTTAAACCTTTATGTTAATAGCGAAGATATTCGTTTCTTAGAAGGAACTAATACCACTTTAGCGGATGGAGATGAAGTAAGTATTGTTCCTGCAGTAGCTGGAGGCTAAATTATTTTTCTTAAGTTTAATAATTCCGTAACAGCAAGGTGGGTTAATAACCCGCCTTTTTTTGGTTGATTGTTCTTTCCAATACAAAAAGTTTTGTAATAATTCGTTATCTTAGGTTTGATAAATAACGCTAGCTAGCATATAAAAAAAATAGGCTTTTATTTTATACCTATAATTTGAATCTTCCTACTTGGATTACTTTATCCCGTTTACTGGGATTACCTGTGCTGCTCTATTTGTTGCAAGACCCTTCTTCAGAGCAACGGCTTTATGCAATGTTGATTTTTTTAGTAGCAGCAGGAACGGATTGGGTAGATGGTTATCTGGCCCGTAAATTAGATTTAGTTACAGAATTAGGCAAGTTTCTCGATCCCTTAGTCGATAAATTGCTGGTTTTAGGGACAATGTTGGCTTTAATTGAGCTACAACAAATACCAGCTTGGGGAGTCTGTTTAATCTTAGCTAGAGAATTAGCGATCGCAGGATGGCGGATTAATCCCAACTTAACAGGTAGCAGCACTATTCAAGGAGCCAACCTTTGGGGAAAGTTAAAAACTGTCAGTCAAATAATTGCGATCGCATTGTTAATTTCACCTTGGTCTGAAACTTGGCGAATTCTTTCCTTGACTGCTTTTTGGTTATGTGTAAGTTTGACTTTGATTTCTGGCGTAATTTATATTTTGCCACCACCAGAACAAGTAAAAAGCGCGCAGCGTCCTGAGTGAGCGCGAAGGATCAAAGTAAAAAGTTTTTTACTACTAATTAAACCGATTTGATGTGAACTCTTCATAAATCTAAACAGAAACAAATAAAAATATTGAGGTGCAATTAAACAATTGCACCTAGTCTTGATCTTTTAAGTGAGAGTTTTCTTGCTAATTATCTTCCCATTCCGACTGGATTATCTGGTCGGTGAGGAGGTACAGTAGTAGTACGCACTGTTCTAGATTTTCTTGCTCCTACAGAAGCTCCAATTAAAGAAGCAGCTAAACCAAGTAAAGAACCGATAATAAATGACCAAGCTGCTCTTGCGGAATAACCAGCAAGCTCACGAGCTTGATTAGGAGAAATATTTGGAGGTTGATTAGGAATATCGACTCCGCCTGGTTGTTGAACTTGGTTTAATAGTTCACCAGCATTAGAAGCTAAGACACCAAAAGCACCTGAAACCCCGCTAGCAAGTAACCAAGCACTAATAGCTAAAGTTGTTGCCCACAGAATCAACCCATGTAAAAGGGCAGTTTTGCTATTCATGGGACTACAGGTATTGGCAGCTACCCAACTTCCTAAGAATAGGGCAATTAACAAGCTAATAATCGACCAAATACCAACACCCCAACCAACTGAATTAGGATCGCTTCCTTCCGCTCTAGCTGACAAACCAATTGCTACACCTAAAGCACTTAAAATCAGTTGTGTTGCGATCGCAACAACAATTCCAGCAAAAATCGGCCCCCATCTAACGCGGTCGCGATCATTAACTACTGTAGCAATAGTAGGTTCAACTACACGATTTTCTAAAGGTTCTGCATAAGACATAATTATTTTGCTCTCTTTTTTTAGTTAGGTTAATTTTTTGTAATTTAATCAAGTAATGATCGATAATTTTATAGATATTGAGGTTTTCATATCTCTATCAAACGACATAAAAATATCCATAAATTGGTTTAGTTTTATGAAAATAAAGCAAAATAAGCTGTATCTTCTAGCTCATTAGCTTTTTCAACCTTAAAATAGCCAACTGTTAACAAAAAATTCCAAAAAATCGAGTAACTAAATTTCCTTTTTTAGTATTGTATATCGACAAAAAATAGCTTCATTTAGACGACTTGCTTGAATTAATTTAATTTAACTATTTAAGTAAAAGGGTTTTTAAACACTATTTTTTTTGACTTACTGAGGTTAATTATTTGTTATAAAACAATAAACATTAATAGTGATCCCGATAATTTAAATTAAATAAAAAAGTATTGCAATTCCTTTTTATCTCAATTAATAGATTGTTTTTATCTACTAAAAGTAAAATTAATTAAACTACACAACAAACTCTTAACAATTTTTTTTTAAAATCTTTGTAAATTTGAGTAAATTGCTGTCTTTAGAAATTTTTATACTTTAGCAAGATAAAATAAACCTATCAAGCAGGTCAGTTTCTTAATTCGGATTGTGCGTGAATAAAAAATTGTTTTATTGCATGATAAATTGAGCTAATTGCATTCAATACGAAATTCGATTACCGTAGTTAAAGGCTTTAATTAGGAATCAATACTTCTGTCTCCATCTTCCTGCCTCGATGCGCTTGATCTTGGGTTTAAGGATTGTATATAAACAGGATTTAGGATAAATTGTCATAAATAAAAGGGTAATCAAAAATTGCAAATATATTCTTGGCACAAACTATTAATTTTACTGCTATTAATTCTCGGCGCAATTATAGTTTTATTGCCTTTAGGTATAGTCTTAATAACTTCCTTGGCATCCTCTGACGTAATTCCAGGAACAGCTTCTACTACTTATACTTGGACTAATTATCAAGAAGCTTGGCAACGAGGTAAATTTTTATTAGCTTTTACTAATTCAACTATTGTGGCTTTAGCGGTCACTGCGGGGCAAATTTTTACTTCTGCTTTAGCTGGTTATGCGTTGGCAAGATTAAAGTTTAAAGGAAAAGAGGCAATTTTATTATTAATTTTAGCTACTTTAGTTATTCCTTTTCAATTATTAGTAATTCCCATCTTTGTCGTCTTAAAGTGGGGACATTTGATTAATACTTATTGGGCATTAATTTTACCAACTGCTGCAAATGGTTTTGGTATTTTTTTAATGCGACAATATTTTGTAACCATTCCTGTAGAATTAGAAGAAGCAGCCATGCTAGATGGAGCAAATCGCTGGCAAATCTTAACAAAAATTATGTTACCTTTATCTCGTCCTGCTTTGGTAACACTTTTTTTATTTACTTTTATTGGCGAGTGGAATGATTTATTCAAGCCTTTAGTATTTACTACTCGTCCAGAATTAAGAACAGTGCAATTAGCTTTAGCCGAATTTCAAGAAGAGTTTACCAACAGTTGGCCATTGTTAATGGCAGCAGTAGTAATTGCAACTATTCCAGTAATCTTATTATTTTTACTTGGTCAGCGTCAATTTATTCAAGGGATTGGTACAACGGGGATTAAAAATTAAACTATTGTTTTCTATCAGGATGCCCAAACCAGGAGCGGACGCGATCGCTGTATTTGTTTTGAAGTAGTTGTTCTACATCTTGCATATCACCATTTACAGCTACCCAATCATTAAGATCAGGAAATTCGCGTTGACAATTTTCACATTTTTTGTCACTGTAAAAACGAATCGGACACCAAAAAGATTCTACATTTCGCAACATTTCCGCTCCCAAAGCGTATACTCCCGTCATCCAGTCGCAATAAAGACACCAAATTAGGTCATGTCCTACTAATCCTTGAAATTTATGACGGCTGACGTTAATCCAATCACTATGTTTGTAGTTAGGAAATCCTAATGCCCAAATCAAAATGGGATATACAGTAACCTGAGCAAGACGAATCAAACAAAATGCTGGTACAACGATAATTGTTGACCACAAGGCAATGTGATTGCGCCACCAACCAATTTGCTGATTGAGAAAGCTAACTATTCGAGGTCCTCTAACAACATTGCGATGAACTAGTTCATGAACAAAAATCCACAGTTGCATCGTTGCAATTTGAACTGCTACAGCAGTCATGATTCCCCATATTCCGCCCCATAAAGCACCAATCAACCAAGGTATCCACAGCATTAGTGAAACAAGCAAGTCCAGTCCTGGTGCTTTCGTAATAGCTTCGATCAAATTTTTACCGAATAAACCTAAATTTGGCACGAATGTCAAACATAGAATGAGAGTAATTTCTAGGCTGAAAGTTACTAAGGCAACTATCGTAAGTGCATTCATTATTTTTTCTTTTAGATTTTTTTAATCATTTAACTGTCGAGCTTTTTAAGGATTTAACTATAATTTTGTTATAGATAAATTGACTACAAAATAAAATTAATTTTTTTTATTTCTTTCTGGTTTTATCTCGCAGTTAAATCAAAAATTTAAGGCAAATATACCTACACGACGCTAAAATAAGAATTTTTTTGAAAGATGAGTATTACTTATTCATAAAAGAGTTTTTGTATTAAATTAAAACTAGGAGGTTCTGATGAATTCTCTTACCAATTTAAATAGTAAATTACATCAAAATGTTTCTGTAGGAAAAAACATTAAGCGTACAAGTTATTTGACTAACAAGTTAACTAATTCAATGGTTAGAGTGATAAATTCTTTGCAAATGGCATTGGCAGAGAGTTATATTAACGGGCTAGAAATTCCTGACTCGACAGTAAAATCTATTTTGGATACTTTTATCCCAATTTTATATACCAAATTTCCTTCTTTTTTAGTTGCTTACGATTGGGTAATCCGAGAAAGCAATCAACTAGCAGAAGGTTCGCAAAAGTTGATGAAAATTCAGTATAATCTGCCGACAGAAATGTTCAAACTCATGTTAGGAGAAGGAGAATTAATTTATCCTAAATACAGCATGGCATTATGGGAAAAAGGCGCACTTAATTTAGAACAAGCTCAAATGCAGATGTTAGAAGATTTAATTACCAAATTGGGCATTCAAGATGGAGACGAAATTTTAGACTTAGGATGTGGATGGGGAAGTGCTGCTAACTATATTTTGTCTAAATTTCCTAATGCTACAGTAACTGGTCTTAATTTAAGTAGCGAACAATGTAAATATATGCGTCAAAAAATGCAAGACCGAAATAGTTATTTAAGTTCAGGTCGATTTAAGTTATTGGAAGCAGATTTTAATCAGGTTCAGCTTGAAAATAAATTCGACAAAATTATTACAATCGGATTTTTTGAACACGTCGGAAATTTAACTCAATCTTTCCAAAAAATGGCTTCTTTATTAAAAGAAAATGGCAAAGTATTTTTGCATATTATCTCGATTCGTTTTCCTCATAATGCCTATTGTCCTTTTTTAAATAAATACATTTTCCCCAATATGCGAATTTGGAATTTCGATGCCACTCTCAAAAGCGATCGCGATTTAAAAACAATTGATAGATGGTATATCAACGGCTCTAATTACGCTAAAACCTTAAGCAGTTGGTTAACGAATTTTGATGCTCATCAGGAAAAAATCAAAACTTTAAATTTTGGGATGGATTATGCTAAGTTTCGACGTATTTGGAGACTTTATCTAATTTGGTGTATTGCTTATTTTGAAGCTTGTAATGGTGAAATCTTAGGTAATGCTCAGTATTTAATGACTCAAGTATAAAATACTCTACTTGCTTGATTTGACGAATGATCTTTTGATGTTTTTGGCAATTTATATCAAGCCAGCTAAAGCTCCCGTTGTATCAACCTGATTAAGATTTCCGCTATCAGATTTCTTCTCTAGGAATAGCAACCAGCAACCAAGGTTTATTGGCTTCTCCAGGCTGTGTTTCGATCATTTTTTGTCCCTCAAAAAAATTGACTAGAGTTTTAAAGCTTTTAAAGCTTGTATTCCTCATATCAAGTCCAGGATCTGATAGTTTCATGCGATCGTGAATGACTGAGATATTACAAGGAAGTTTATCTGGATCGATTGTATTAAGCACTTCGATAAAAGCTTTTTTCGCAAGTTCATCATTTTCTTGTTGGTCACTTTTATTTATCTTTTGAAGAGAATTTTGTTCGGATTCATAATAGTCTTCTAAGTAAAGCAATTTATCGAATGCGTTTGATAAGATTGCTCGCTCTCGATCCTGCTTTCTACATACCAGCCAAACATCTTTGCCATAAGTTCTCAGCTTTTCTCCAATCACAGTAAAATCAGAATCACTGGTTAAAAATATATAGCGATTGATATTAGGATTATTTAAATAAAGAGACTCGAAAGCATCAATGCTGATAAAAAGATCGGCTCTATTCTTTTTTTCTCCAATGCGAATCGTATGAATCATGTAAAATCCAAGTTCTGACAGTTGTTTTTTAAAATCTGTATTAACAGAATCTAATAAGCCGTAAGCTCTTTTAATTGAAAAAACTGGTTTGATAGCAGAATGATTCCCTTGATTGGACTCTAACTCTAACTGTTTGATTAAAGCTTTCAATTGAAATTTACTACACGGTATGTTTTCAAGATCGATATAAATTGCCACAAATAATCTATTCATAAAAATTTGATTTGACCACAAAGTACCTAAAGATCGCGGTCGCATTGCCAATCAATAACTAATATACGGCAGCAAACTGGTTTTTGTTCCATTAAGGTGCAAAGCATCGCAAGCGATCTAGTGAACACCAACAATCAAAGGAGGAAAAAAGAGGAAAAGCGATCGCGCTTGAACTTGCATAAAAAAATAGACCTCAACGTAACTAGAGAGTGAAGACAAACAACAACAAAAACAAACAAAATTCTTTTAGAGGTCTAGAACAATGAAAAATACGCTTTAATCATCTCCACTCTCGCTTTAACTCTCTCTCCCGTAGCTGCATTTGCCGGGCAAGCACAAAGTAATGTTCAAGCTGGTTCTAATGCTGCTGTTACCCATGGCATTGGGAATGTTACTAACCAAGCTGTTTCTAACGATTTAACTCAAACTCAATTAGGTTTAGATGGTTACAGTATCGATCCTCAAATCCAACAATCGGTACAAGCTGGACAAAACCAAAGTGCTACTTCAGGTATCGGCAATGTAACTAACCAAGGTGTTTACAACAGTGCTGATCAATTACAATCTGACTTTGATTATCTTCCCTACTAAGAATTAAATCTAGCTTTCTTTTAAAATGAATTTACCGGCATTAATTGCCCCGATTATAGTTATTAATTTTTCCACTCAGGTCTAAAAAGTTTTAAGATTTAACTCTAGACCTCTATGACCGAAATCTGCCTAACGATACCTTGGCAGTGATTGGTCATTTTTTTATTAAGGAAAATAAGTTTATTTAACCCGAACTCAGGTTACTTAATTTAATTAAGTTAATTCACTTCTTGTCTTTTATTGACACTCAAACCACCAAGGATCGGGAACGGAATTTGTCTTTACCAAAAAAGCTTTTTTCCGCAGAAACCGCATTAATCCTGCCGAACCCATCCGTGAACCACCTAAACCAGAGTATTTGAAAGAATTTTTTTCTCCTTCATAGATTAAACCAGTAAGTGCTGCATCATTAATCGAAATGGCACCAGCATCTATCTGTTTGGCAATTTCTAACGCTTCTGATTCTTCGCCTGCAAAGATTGCTGCACTCAATCCGTAAATTGTATCGTTTGCCAAGTGAATTGCTTCTTTTACAGTAGAGAAAGCCATTACAGGCATAATCGGAGCAAATGTTTCTAGACTCATCACTTTCATAGAATGATTGACTTGAGTCAGCACTGTCGGAGTACACCACCATCCACCACCCTTTTTTTCTACTTGACCGCCACAACGAATAATAGCCCCTTTTTCGCACGCATCTTGTAAATGTTCGATGATAATAGCTGCTTGTCTCTCGGCAATAATGGGACCAATTTCTCCGCTTTCAATTGTAGGATAAGCTAATTTTAAACGTTCCGCTTTGGTAACTAGCTTATCTACAAACTCTTCAAAAATAGATTCAGCAACGTAAATCCGTTCGATTGAAAGACATGACTGCCCTGTATTAACTACCGAACCCCACAAAATTGCTGATGTGGCTAACTCTAAATTAGCGGATGACAGTACGATTGCGGGATCTTTGCCTCCTAATTCTAAAAAAGCTGGAATAAAGCGTTTAGCTGCTGCTTCTGCGACTTTGCGTCCTGTTGCTATACTACCTGTAAAGCAAACTAAATCTACATATTCGATTAAAGTCGCTCCAGTTTCGCCTCCCCCCTCAACAAAAGTTAAGACATCGCGTAAATCAGGGACTGCATTTATTGCTGTCATCAGAGGTTTTACAAAACGAGAAGTAATCTCACTAGGTTTGACGATAACTGCACAACCAGCTATTAATGCAGGAATGGTATCGATGGTAGACAGTAAGAGGGGAAAATTCCAAGGGCTAATTACCCCAACTAGAGGATAAGGAACTAAGGTTTGCTTTAGATGAATAAAGGGAATTGTGGTAGCTTTTTCAGATTCTTGTAATAATTCTGGAGCTAATCTACACCAGCGATCAATTCCTGAGAGAAACGAATTAATTTCTAAAACCGAAATTGACAATCTTCCCGTGTCATTTATTAAAGTTTCAGTAAGGTTCGTCCGCTGAGATAATATGGCTTGTTTCCATTGCTGTAAAGCTTCAATCCGACCTTCAACACCAATTTGCTGCCATTGAATTTGTCCTTGACGCAAATGCAAACATTTCTGTTCCAGCAAATTATTAGATGGTGGAACAATTTCATAATCAAGTTTTCCAGTTCGAGGATTACGAACTTGTATTGATTTATTCATTAACTATTATAATTATTAATCAATAAATAATGTTGAAATAAGCTAGTCTTTGTCTAAAAATTTCTCTATTTACTCCAATATTTTGTTCGGCAAAGAGAAAAACATCAATTGGATTTACTGGAAAAGAAAAACTATTTTCTTTTAGTTTATCTCTATCTTTTATGTTTTTGAAGCAGTCAGAGCTAATCCTTGTGCTAAATTTTTTGGCTCGTTGTTCAGAAAATCTTCAATTGCGATCGCGCTAAGGCAAAGATGAACAAAGATTAGAGAGAAAAGAACGTTTCAGTTTAAAAGATTTGCTAACCTTACTGCGATGCTTTATAACTAAAAAGGGGCATTGATGCCCCTGTGCTTAAATATAGAAGAAAGCTTAATTATTATTAGTATTATTAGTAAGGATAAGCAGGAATTCCATAACCATCTAAATCAACTTGAGTTTGATTAGCATTGTTGAAAACACCTTGGTTCGTCACGTTACCAATTCCACTAGTAAAAGATTGGTTTTGACCAGCTTGAACATTGTGTTGAATTTGAGGCTCTAAACCATAACCATCTAAACTAAATTGAGTTTGATTGGCATTATTGACAACGTTTTGATTAGTAACATTACCTGCACCTACACTAACAGCAGTGTTAGAACCTGCTTGAACATTAGTTTGAACTTGTTGGGCAAATACAGCGACGGGAGAAAGAGCTAAAGCGAGAGTGGAGATGATTAAAGCGGATTTTTTCATTTTTCTAGACCTCTGAAGTTTGATTTGATTTATTTTTCTCTTCACTCTCTAATTACGTTGAGGTCTATTTTTTTATGCAACTAAAATTATTTTTAAGTTTCCTCTCTCATATTTTCTGAAGTTTGTTTTCTCGCTTGTAAATTGAGACGAATCTCGTCGTGAACTTCTTTGGTAATGGGATAAAAATAAGCCAAAATTACACCAAACACTAAAGCAATAGTAGGTAAGGGACCAACTGCAATACGGATCGCCAGTAAAGCACTTTCTGGTTGAACGGGAATTTCTCCGCCTGGTGGTCTTTCGATAAATCCAGCCAAGTCTAAAGCTTGACCAACTAACAATAATGCTAAAGCCAGACCAAATTTTTGCAACAGTACCATAAAGCTATAAAAAATCCCTTCACGACGTTGACCAGTATTGAGTTCATCTAGTTCAATTACATCGGGAATCATTGACCAAGGAATTAAATAGGCTACCGAGACACCACAACCAGCCATAATGGCTAACAGATACATTAAACCGATTTGACCTGGTTGAATTAAAAATAAACCTGCTTGAGCGATAATCCAGATACCACTACCTAAAAAATAAACTGTTTTTTTGCCTACTTTCTCGCTGACATATTTCCAAAAGAAGAGCATAATCAAAGCAGTCCCTTGAACTGCGATCGCAACTAGGGGAAAGGCAGCTTCTGTTAAACCCATCCAACTGACGACAAAATAAATCAAGATCGAAGCAGTTAATTGTACTGCTAACCAGGAACATAAATAAATGCCAATGATGTAGAGAAAGGGTTTGTTGGTAAAGGCAATTCTTAACTGTTCTAAAATAGGGAGATTAGCACTTTGATCTTCGGCAATACGCTCAGAAACTGCTTGGGAATCAGACAAATGAGTTTCTGTCTTGCTCAAAATTAAGTTAATCCCAAACACGGCAAGTTCTAATCCGATTATGATTGCAACCATTGCGTCAAAAATTGATTGAAGATTAGCCAAGCCATAAACAATCACTATCCCAGCTATTACCGTTACAATTATCCCAACTATCTTTTTTTGTGGTTGATTCAGGATCGGATTGGCACCTCTTTCTTGAATTCCTAAAGTACACCAAAATAAAGCAATCACTGATAAAGCTGTACTAACTAAACCCAACAACCAATATTGCTGAACAGGATTATCAGGATAAGCTTGAAAAATAACGGTTGCCAGAATTAAAGACAGAATACTACCCCCAATTGAAAAAGCAAAGCGAAAACTACTTAAATCTGTCCGCTCGTTATAATCTTGAGTTAACTCTGGAGTCAACGCAGTATAAGGTAAATTTACTGCCGTATATGCCAAATTAAATAAAATTGCGATCGCGACATAATAAACATACAACCATCGATGATTAATTTCGGGATTGGGATCAAATTGAGGCACAATCCATTGCAAAAAAAAGAAAATCCCAAAAGGAATGATTCCTGCTAACATCCAAGGCAGACGACGACCCCAACGAGTTCTAGTGCGATCGCTTAAAATGCCTGTAATCGGGTCGTTAATCGCATCTGCAACTTTCCCAATTGCCAAAATACTTCCCGCCATACCCGCAGGTAAACCCGCTACATTAGTAAAGAAATATAACAAGAAAAATACTAAAATATTTGCCGTGATTGCAGGACCCATATCTCCTGCACCATAAGCAAGTTTAGTAGTAAAATTTAACTTTTCTCGATCCATTGAGTCCTGATTAATTACTGAAGTTGCTACTGTTATGACAGATCTATACGTTTCTTGGTCAGAATATCACCAAAAAATTGAAGCTTTGGCAGTCAAAATTTATCAATCAGGTTGGGAATTTAATCAAATTGTTTGTCTTGCTAAAGGAGGACTACGAGTTGGAGATTTGCTTTGTCGTCTTTATCGGCAACCGTTAGCTATTCTCTTTACTTCTTCTTATACAGGAAAAGATAATCGCACTAGAGGAAAAATAACTTTTTCTCAACACCTTGCTAGTATTAATTCCCAATTAGGCGATCGCATTTTATTAGTGGATGATTTGGTAGATTCAGGTGTTTCTTTGCAAGAATCAATTAAGTGGTTACAAAAAAATTATGAGCCAAATATTGTAGAAATACGTAGCGCAGTGATTTGGTACAAAAGTTGCTCGATTGCTACTCCAGATTATTATGTTGATTATTTACAAGACAATCCTTGGATTCATCAGCCTTTTGAACGTTATGAACAGCTTTCTCTAGCCGAACTCACTACTATACATAACAAAATCGTTTGATTTAATTCAATTAATCTTAATAATCATCGTAAACACTGAATAAGATGAGTATATTTACGGAAGACAGATTTAACTGTTTATCTTTATTCTAATAAATAATAAAAGAGGTATTGCTGGCAACAATACCCCCGAGACCGAATAGAACTGTGAAACAATATTATTATATCAATTGTGTCGTGAAAACAAGAGTTGATTGGCTTTCTGCCTAACCTCTCTCTTGTATTACATTGTAAAAGGAAATACTGTTTTTACCATATTTTTAGATTCTTTTTAGGTAAACCTCCGCTAGTTTAAACCTTGTACGTACGTAGTCGGAGGTTTTGTTAATTTTTGTTAAATACATCGAAATTAGGCGGTTTGGCAGGGTTAAAATAGCTCAAGTTGAGTGGGTAGTAGTTGCAATTGTTGCCAAGGTGAGGTTGGAATTGGTAGTTGTTTTCGTAAAAGATGATCAAAAGAACGAGCCATTTCAGGCGATCGCTCTTCTGAAGGACAGTGAACAAAAAAATAGATTTGTGTGCCTTGAGGTAACCAATGACTCAGACGAGTAACCCATTCTGCTAAATAAAGTTGATTGTATTGACTTTGAGGATGAGAGATAAAGCGAATTAAACTCACATCATTAGTTAGGGTTGGTTGCAAAGGAAGTTTGGGTTTACGGCGTAAAGAATTGAGTTGAGGATCATCAGGAGAGTTATAAATCGGACGAGTATCTAAATAAAACTCTAGTAAAATTTAATTGAGTAAGTAACTTATTAAGTCTTGCGCTATAGTTGCCAGAAAATCGGTTGCTGCTGGAATAAGCGGAGTAAGTAAACCTTGATGGGTGATGCTTTTGGGAAACTTAGGACAAAACCGAAAAGAGGCAGGAGTTTGTTCGCGCCACCGTTGTATAGTTGCTAAATTAGGAATAGCGTAGAAAGTAATATTAGCTTCAACTGCGGTAAAACGTTCACTATACAAACGCAAAAAATCTGAAGCACTGGTTTGGGAAGGATAAAAATTACCCACCCAACCCTGATAAGACGGGGTTCACAAGCCCCTGCGTTGAACGCAGGGGACGACCCCTCACCATACCGCACAACCAAGATAAAAATTTATCAATGTTTTAGTTAATTTATTGAGCAGCTACTGTACCATTGTTACCAAAGACAGGTACAGGTGGAACGATGATCGGTTCTATCCTGGGACAAGCGATCGCATGAACTTCACCCATATCTTTCATTACCGCATCCCGTAACTGTTCTCTAAGGTCTGGTACAACCGCTAAAGCTCTTGTCCAGTCTGGAATTTGCGCTCCTGCGGGGTCGGAAAAATATAATTCTCCAGCATCGATAATTACTTTTTCAAACATTTCCGTAATTACTTCTTCTTGATGGCGGTCGTATTGTAAATTATTAAAACGAGCATCAACAAAGTATTGGCGGGTATAATCTTGAGCTTCACGACGGAATTTTACTCGTAAAGCATGAATATGATCGCGACCAATCACAACTTGTTCGGTTTCTGTTAAAGTTCGCAATAAAGAACGCAGAATGTCCCGACACATTTTTTGTAATCCTTCTTGGGAAGAGTTACCAATGACTTGATGTTTATGATCAAAAATACCAAGATCGATCTGAGCAATTCTTTTTTCAGCAAGACTGCGATAAACTTCAGCTAACAAACCAATTTCTAAACCCCAATTACCAGGAATACGAATATTGAGGGCGAGATCACTCGTTAAGGCAAATTCACCAGAGAGAGGATAACGATAGGCACTTAAATAACGCAAATACTGACGATAACCAAACAATTCAGTTAAAGCAGTGAGTAGAGGAGTAACAAATAAACGAGCTACACGACCATTTAGATTGCGAGGAGAATCGCCTAGACGAGCATAATAGGCTTTATTAAAAGCAATGCCAAATTCCTTCTCTAACAAAGGAAATAGTAGCTTAAGGGGATAAGAACGATTATAAGTAACAATATCTGCATCATGAAGAGCGATCGCACTTGCTTGCAAAGATGCAATTCCTAAACCTAACCAAACCGCCCGACCTTTGCCTTTAAAATTGAGAATACTTAAACCGCGATCATTAAGATGTTCGAGAATTTGAGTAACTCTTGTACCATTTTCCCAAATTACAAAAGTTTGTTGTGGTAATTCTGAAAAGAATTGTACTGCTTTAGTATATTGTGCTTGGGTATCAGCATAAACACAAACAACAACAGTTTTAACAAACGCGCAAGTTTTAAGATGTTCGCGAATACCAAAAATAGCCGGTCTTTCTAACTCTTCGTATAAAGCAGGAATCAAAACTGCGGTAGGAGAATCTTCACTCAATTTAACTAATTGCTCTTCTAGAAAATCCAAGTCACAACCAAAATCATGAATGGTTGTAATTAATTCCTGTTTATAGTCCATAGCAATTCTAAAAGTTTTAATTATATATTGAATTATCTAATAAAACGTCAACAATAGAAGTTTACTAATATACAGAATCTTCACAGTAAGATTTTTAGAATTAGAATAAAAATCAGCTTAAACATTTTTGTTCTAACAAAATTTGATAAATTAGACTAACAGTAGATGTTGAACTTTGGTCTTCTAGAGTTTAATGTTGATCGTTTCCTTACATAGGTTGAAAAAGGCAATGGGATTTTTAAGTAAGCTATTTGGCAAAAAAGAAGAAGAAAAAGCAGCAGCAGCACCCAATCTCTCTGTAAAAACAAAAGCTAAAGAGAATTCTATTCCACCTGAAAAAGTTGGACTTGATGGCAACTTTGATGAAAGTGGTTTGGCAAAGCGGGTAGCTAAAGCGTTAGATGATGCCAATATTTCAGATACTGTAGGTTTGTGGGTTGCACAACGAGGAAGTACAGTGATTTTAAAATACAATGAAGATGCCAAAGATGTTTTAAACCAAGCAAAACAAGTTGCTAACGGTGTTGAGGGAGCGACAGCAGTAGAAACTGTACCTAACGCCTAATTAATTTGATTTTTTGACCAATAATTAAAATTGGGACTAAAGTATTTTTTATTTTAGTCCTTTATTTAAGACTAACAATTAATTATCTCCAAAACAAAGAGGTAATGGTTTTCCAATACCGTAACCTTGAGCGTAGTCAATACCTAATTCTTGTAATTTAGTAAAAATCTGTTGATTTTCAACAAATTCAGCAATTGTTTTAATATTCATAACATTACTAATTTTGCTGAAACATTCTACTGTAGCGCAATCGATTGGATCGTTAACAATATTTTTGACAAAACTACCGTCTATTTTTAAGTAATCTACTGGTAAACTCTTGAGATAAGCTAGAGAACTCATCCCACTACCGAAATCATCTAAGGCAAATAAACAACCTAATTCTTTTAACTCGCGGATAAATTGAGCTACTATGTGAAGATTAGAAATTGCTACAGTTTCTGTAATTTCAAAACAGATATTTTGTGGTGTAATGGGATAGGTTGCTAGTTGTTCTTTTAAAAATTCCAAAAAGCGGTCGCTATTTAAACTTGCTCCTGATAAGTTAATTGTATACATTGTCGGAGAAATTTCTTCAGCGATTTGACTTCGATAATGATCGGAATAATTGAGAAAAAAGTTTTTAATTACCCAGCGATCAATTGCTGGCATCAAGTCATAATTTTCTGCTGCTGGCATAAATACCATTGGGGAAATTAAATTACCTTCTTCATCCAACAGACGTAATAAAATTTCGTAATGGTTCAGGTTGTTATTTTTTAAGGAAACAATTTTCTGACTGTATAAAACAAACCGATCTTCTTCTAAAGCACTAATTAAATGGGAAATCCATTGTCTTTCGTCTCTTTGTCGATTTAATTCTTCATCATCAGCACGATAAACTTTGATACAATTGCGTCCTTTTTGTTTAGCTGCATGACAAGCTGTATCTGCCAAACACAAAAGATTGCTAAAATCACGACTATTTTCATCGATGGCAACCATACCAATACTAGCTCCAATCGTAAAAGTTTTGTTTTGCCATTGAAAGCGAAATTCTTCAATTAGTTGTCTAATAGTATTGGCAATAATTTCTGCTTGTTTTATAGAAGAATTAGCAAATAAGATACCAAACTCATCTCCACCAATCCGAGCCAAAATATCTTGACGATTAATCTTTTGTTTTAAAATATTAGCAATCTGGCATAAAATTCTGTCTCCCATGACATGACCGCACAGATCGTTAATCAATCTAAATCGGTCTAAATCGAGATAACAAAAAACTGCTGGTTTTGAAATAAGCTGATGATCAGCGATCGCTTCGATTACTTTTTGTTCTAACCCCTGACGATTGTATAATCCTGTGAGTAAGTCATGAGTAGTTTGCCAAGCAAGTTGTTCGTTTAATTGCTGAGATTGAGAATCATCACGAGCGATCGCATAAATTAATCCTAGTTGATTAGTTGAGGCAATTTGCCACTCTAAATATTTATAATAACCATCCTGACAAAGACAGCGATTTTTCCAGCGTGTAATGGCTTTACCTGTAACTAATTTAGCTAATTCTTCCAGAGTTTTAATTTGGTCTTGGGGATGAACTAAATTTAGAAACGATTGTCCGATTAATTCAGTTTGAGTATAACCAAGGATTTTGGTAATGGCGGGATTGATTTGCTTAAAATTGCCATCTATACCAATGATGCATAATAAATCTGAAGCAAGATTAAAAAAAGTTTCGAGTTGTCTAACTTGAGTAATTAATTCTGTAACAATAATAATCCCACCGACTTCTCCAGAATTTTCATACCAAGGAGAAATTTCCCATTTCAACCAATCAATTCTGCCATCACTATGTTCAATTAGATCTTCACTTCTTTGTTCTGTAGCACCCGCTAAACAACGTTGATAAATTTCTTGCCAATACTGAGAAACTTCAGGAAAAACTTCATAATGAGAACAACCAATCAAATTTTGCTGTTCGAGTTGATAATCTTTTAACCATTTTTCAGTCACTGCTAGATAACACATTTGACGATCAAGTATCGCGATCGCCAGAGGTGAATATTCAAGCAATAATTGAAACAATTTTATGGTATTTAACTGTTGAGACAACCCTGACTGCAACCAATTATTAATCTCATTCGCTTTCATCATTGAGCTTAACCTTATTGTTTTTATTACGGAAGCTTAATCATCTCAAACACAAAAAAAGCAATCTACCAATGGCTTAATTTTATTTACTGAGTCAAGGATTTTTTGGCATTTAGATTAGGTTCAAGTATTTAAGGGCAAAAGTGTTCTACGCCCTGTCACAGCCTATTAATTTTTGTTTTGATTTAATTTTTTTAAGTTTTTCTTAAGCTTTACCCCCTTTACAAATTTAATAATTTTGCCAGTTAATACAAACCGAAATTTCACTTATTTATGTTATTTAAACCAAATTTTATTGTCAAAAATTGTCCTAATAAATACTGTTTTTTCAGTAAAATAACCAAAATTAATCAAAGCGTCTATAAAAATCTTGTAAAGTTTTCTGTAAATTTAGCTAAAAAACGAAACAAGACTCAAGTAAAATCCCTGAGTCTTATTCAACAAAATCGTAAATAACTTTGTTTTAGTAATTACGAGCTAAATTATTACTACGACGATTACCACCAGAATAATTACGATTGTTGTTATTTTCTTTAGGACGAGCTTTATTAACTCGTAATTCTCTGCCCATCCACTCTGCACCATCTAGAGTTTCAATCGCTTGGTCTTCTTCTGTTTCGTTTGACATTTCGACAAAACCAAAACCCCGCATCCGACCAGTTTCACGATCTACTGGTAAATAAACTCTTGTCACAGTTCCATATTCAGCAAAAATACTAGAGAGGTCTTCTTGAGTAACCTCATAAGGAATATTACCAACATAAATTGACATAGATTGTCTCCTCAATCAGAAGTAGTTATCAGATTAATAGAGTTCGGAAACAACCTTGCCAATACCCATAGCAGAAAGCTCATAACCAATTGAAACAAACGCTGTACCGAAAAAAAACTCTTTTTCTAGTAGGTTAACACAGCTTGAGCTTACTAAAGAATGCAAAGATAGAGGACAATGTTAAAAAATGCAAATCGATAACTGATATGAAGATAAAAACTCTATTTTAAAAAATATTTAACAAGATCAAGGGGAGGTCTATGACAGCAAATGGAATCAAACACAATGAGTTACGGCAGCTTGTTCGCAGTCAATTAGAATTATTACTAAATCAGGGTAATTTAGAAGGTGCAAAAGCTTTATTGGTGCCGGTTAAACCTGTAGATATTGCTGAGGCGATTGAAGGTTTACCTGAATCTATGCAAGTAATTGCTTTTCGTTTATTATCTAAATCCGAAGCGATTGAAGTTTATGAATATTTAGATTCTGCTGTACAACAAGCTTTAATTCAAGAGTTTAAACGTCAGGAAGTATTAGATATTGTTGACAAGATGTCTCCTGATGATCGAGCTAAATTATTTGATGAACTTCCTGCCAAAGTGGTTCGTCGTCTCGTCGCGCAATTAAGTCCTGGTGAACGTCAAGCGACAGCTTTGTTACTCGGTTATGAAGAAGATACTGCAGGGCGAATTATGACCCCTGAGTATATTTCTTTGAAAGAGAGTTTAACTGTTAGTGAGACTTTAACTAGAATTCGTTCTTTAGCGAATGCTTCAGAAGTTATTTATTATCTTTATGTCACAGATGCTTCTCGTCGTTTAACAGGAATTGTTTCGCTACGAGATTTAGTAGTTTCTTCAACTGAAAAAACTCTAGGTGAAATTATGACTCGCGATGTGGTGTTTGTTCATACGGATACAGATCAAGAGGAGGTAGCTAGAACCATTCAAAGATACGATCTTTTGGCTGTTCCTGTGGTAGATCGCGAAGATCGCTTAGTGGGAGTAGTGACAGTCGATGATGTGATTGATATTTTGGAACAGGAAGCGACCGAAGATATTTATGCTTTGGGCGGGGTACAATCGGATGGCGATAATTATTTTCAAACTAATTTAATTACAGTTGCTCGTCGTAGAGTAGTGTGGTTATTTGTTTTATTAATTACTAATACAGTTACAGGTACGATTATTCGTTCTCAAGAAGAACTTTTGCAACAGGTTGTGACTTTAGCAGCTTTTATTCCTTTATTAACTGGTACAGGTGGTAATGTAGGGGCGCAGTCTTCTACTGTAATAATTCGCGGTTTGAATACTGAAGAAATTACAGATTTAGGACCAGGAAAAGTGATCTTTCGAGAAGCTTTGGCAGGTATTTTACTCGGAGGCATTTTGGGAATTGTAGCTACGGTTTGGGCTTATTGGTTACAAGGCAATTTCTTTGTTTCTCTAGCAGTGGGAATTAGTTTAATTGCGATCGCTCTTCTGGCTTCGGTGGCGGGTTCCGCTTTACCTTTTTTGTTTCGTTCTCTCAAGCTAGACCCTGCTTTGATGTCTGCACCTTTTATTACTACGGCGGTAGATGTTTTAGGTGTGCTAATTTATTTTAATATCGCTAGAGTAATTTTAGGACTATAAAGGATAAGCAACTTTTGTCAAGACTGTGATGGGACTCAATTCTTTTAACAGTTGCATTTGTTGGGGATCTCTGACAAATAAAGAACCAGCAAAACCAAGAGAATTAACGGCAATTGATTGAAAGGCTTCTTGCGATCGCGGAATGAGCAACATCCATTGACGGGTTGCGAGTAAATTATAGGCGGATGGTTGAACAATTTGCTGCGGTTCTATTTTTAAACCAACAGTTTTAAGCAATTTGTAGTAAGAATCTAATAGGATTTCGGCTGCTTCTGTAATCGCACAATCAGGAGCCATGTCCAAAAAAGCGATCGCATGATGAAAGGGAAAATGGGGAATTTTTCCTACCGCCTGCTCAAAAACAACATTGGCTAAGGCCGATTCTATTGGTAAATGAGAGCGATCAGGAATAAAAGGTAAAGGCACGAGTTGTAGATGTTTATGTGGTTGAGAAGCTCCTGCCACTTGACCGCCATTATAAAAAGCTAAACCATCAATTTCTGTTAGGCAAGTCCATAAAGCCGAAAAATCTTGTAAATTAAGTAAATTTTCTTGGGCTTCAAAAGCACGAGTAACAATTAATAAATGATGAGCAACAACATTAAATTTATTTAATAAACAAAGATGAGTAGCAGAAAGATCGCAGACGAATAGATCTTGTTCATAGGGAAGAAAGGGATTAAAATTTTTCTTCGTTTTTTGTTTTTGTTTGGCTTGTTCTTTTCTGGCTAAATTAGCTAAAGTACGAACTAAAAAATCAATTCCATTTTGTTGAATAAATTGATAATCGGTTTCAATTGATTGCAAGGCACCACAGTTGCGTGCATATTCAGTTTGTTGAACTATGTTATTCCATAAAGTTCCTGGTTCTAATAGCGGTTGTTCTGATAAGATAATTTTTTTTTCTGTCATTGATACTTAAGCGTAGTTTCCTAGAAAGAAAGTAAGCTTATTGTATCAAAATAACACCAAGTTCTACGCCATTTTGATTTTTATTGATTGAAATATTGATTTAACTCCCTGAGCTTTTTAATTAAAAAAATTAATTATTTAAATTGCTGAACAATGCCAAAACAATAAAATTTATAAACAAAAAAATTAAGCTGTAAATTATCAATTTTATTTGCTGTTCTATTTTGGTTACGGATTGCTTTGTACTCAGTAATTGATGATTGATTAAGACCTGCTGTTTATTATATTGCTGAATTTCATTTTCAAAAATTTTTAGCTCTGATTGATTAGGTTGATATTGCTTAATAAAAACATCTAAACCAGTCTGTACTTGCTGAGTTACTTTTCTTTGAAAAGTTTTTAATCCTGCCTCAAACTCAATTTTTATTTGGTTGATTTGTTCTTCAATGTCCCCTAAAAGTTGATTACGATTAAGTTCATTTTTAAAAAGAATTTCTTGTTCTAAGTTTTTGAAATAATTGTTAAACTTTTTTTCTAAATCAATAAGCTGATTTGAAGTACTTTCTTTATTATTGATCAAATGAAAAATTAGTTTTTCAAATAAACCTGGACTAAGTTGAAAATAGCCTCTTTGAACATATCGAACTGCCTCGGCTATTTCTTGCCAAGAATTACTTTTTAATAAATATCCACTTGCTCCTGTTTGTACCGCACAATTAATACTATTTTCATCATCATTACTACTTAAAATCACAACTTTTGTGGTTGGAAAACGTTTAACAATCAGCCGTGTCAGAGTAAATCCATCCATTTCTGGCATTTCTAAATCTACCAGTGCTAGATCTGGTTTGAGCTTCTCTACATATTCAATTCCTTTAAATCCATTATCAGCTTCGCCAATTACTTCAAAATCAGATTCAGCTTCTAAAATATTTCGTACCGTTTCTCTATAAAATTTTTGATCATCTACTATTAAAATACGAATCATAAGCAAGTATTTAAAAAATAATCTTATATTTAAATTCAAAGTTTTTCAAGAATTACTTCGCTACTTCAGAGAATACACTGAATAGAAGATTTTTTTCCTGCGTATTTTTGCGGAAAAGTAATTAATTATATGGACTTAAGTTAACAAGTATACGGAAAACTTAAAGCGGTTTTCACGCTTTAGGACTACAGCTTTCGAGCTATATTTTTGTTAATAGTTCACCAAGCACAAAAATTGCTGTATTAATTACTTAAAATCTCAGTCTTAAGTTTTAAAAATTAAGATTATTACAATATTTCCCGATTATTTTCCTATAGAAGCGATCGCGACATGATAAACTTTATCAATCTTTTCTATTTTAAATACAGAACAAGACTGGAGAAATGCCAGAAAAGAGTTCTTCAGTTTTAATTGTTTTAAAATTGTTGAAGTTGGTAGCCCATATTGTTTTTTAAATTCGTCACTCAGACGGGAAATATGAATACGACTTGATTGAGATTTTTGGAGTAACTCTTGCAAAATCTTTAGTAAAGCTTTTTCTAACCATTGAGGATTATGAAATTCTGGTTTTTCTTGATTTTGTAAAATAATTTTGTAAGTTTTCCCCATTGTTTGTGTAGCAAATAACTGAGAAGACTGAATGAATTTTGTAAAACTTGGTTTTAATTTTAATCGTTTTACAATTTGACTGCCACTTTCTCCATATTTTTTTTTCAATTCGTTACTAACCATGGCAATACTAACTTCTTGCTGGGGAGAAATATCTTGATTTTGTTTAATAATAGTAATAATTGCTTGTTCTAGTTGTTGTTGAGAAAAAATAGTTTGAGTTTGTTCTATTGGAACTAATTTATGCTCTTGTTCAAAGTTAAATTTGGAATCAAATAAAAACTGCAAAGGATTTTTTTTCCGTTCTTGCCACAAAGCTGTTAAGTTTGACAATTTATCTTGCATTTCGGTAGTTGTAGCATACTTCCAATTAATAATTTCTTCTAAAGATGTCATTAATTTGTCTAAAGAAGGAACAGAACTATTAAACTCAAATGAGTAAGAACTCACTGTATTGGTATGACGATGTTCAACTTGCAGACAATGATTTTCTCGATGCACCCGATGGATGATTAAACCTCGGTTTTGTAACTCGGTACAAAGATGAGTAAAAATTAGATCGTTAGAACAAATAAAAACTTCTTTCGTTTCAGGATATTGTAAAAAAATTGATGAGCCGATCGCAATCATTTTGCCATCTGCACTATTAGAACCTTCAGGAACATGAATTAATTGATAACCGCGATCGTGTAGTTCTAAATCTCTTTTTGCCATACTAGAAGTACGCCAGTTAGCAAAAGCAATTTTTACTTGTAGCGGTAGTTCACTAATTTCTTGTAAAAAGTTTTCTGTTGCTATGTCTAATCGAATATTTTCTGCATCAATTAATAGGATCGCAATGCCTTTTTTTGTGGTGGAAGCAGGAAAAAGTTGAGTAGATTTTAAAGCTTGAGAATTAATAGTTGCACAACTATTATGGTTTGAGACAGGGACTGCTAACAAAAACTGTCTACCGCAGACTTTACATAAATAACGCTGTCTACCTTTGATCCGACCATTTTTATGATATGAACTCGATTCACATCTAGGACATTTCATTTGCTACTACTAACAATCCTGTTTTTGTCCATGATAAATCGAGATTTTGTGATTCAAACTATATAATCATAATCTTTTGATCGCTATTGTAGCTAATCTTCAAAACTTTTTAAAATTTATTGGACTATTAATGAAGTCTCACAAGTCATAAAAAACATCGGATTTACAGCAGTTTTTAATTAGATAGATTAGATTGATTGATTGAGGAAATAGAAAATAAGGATTGCCGAACAACAACAATTATTAAGTTGGCGATTGAAAAGCGCAGAAAAAAAAATTAGTATTTCTGATTTTTAGTTTTAATGTCTTTTTGTAGTTATTTGTCAAGATAGAGTAAAAGCGTAATTTACTCTTATGTAAACTACATCTTGAAGTTTTATTAAGTAAAAAATTGCTGATTAACTTCAACAGTAGACCAAATCTTCTTTTAGTTAATGTAAAGAAAAGTAAAATTAAAAAAAAGCTTATAAAATACCTATGATACATTTTCTTATTGAAACACGATTCTCAATAAGTAATTAGAGTCTAGAACATTGATTAGCTCGTGATTTATTGATAATTATTATCAGATTTTTCTTAAGTTTTTTTTAATTTTTACAAAAAAAATTTCAATCAAACTTGGGTTTAACTAGAAGTTTTGTTTATTAATGAGTAGTCAATATTTAAGTACCACTATTGCAACTGCTACCAACATCTCCACTGAAATCAATCCCAAATTATTGATAATTATTAATTTTAATAAAACAAATAACAGCCAATACAATGTAATGCACCAGCGTTAATCTTGGGAAGACTATCTGGATAACCTAGAAATTTTGTAACCTAGAAAATACAATATTAAATTGGTAACTAGAAAATTTTAATGACAGAAACTTCCCAAACCATTTCTTTACCCAACCATGAAAGTGCGATCGCTTTAGCTGGAAGCAAAGAAGAAAATCTGAAATTACTATCTCGGCATACAGGAGTACAGACCATATTACGAGGACAGGACTTAATCTTGTTGGGAAGAGAGAAAGCAGTAGCACGTTGCGCTCAGATAGTGCAGTCTCTCAAACATCTTTGGGAAGAAGGAAAAACTATCTCAGAAGCAGATCTCATGACAGCTTTTCAAGCAGTAGATACAGGGCTTACGGAAGAATATCAAGAACTGCAGACTAATATTCTAGCTCGAACTCGCAGAGGAGAATTAATTAGGGCAAAAACCTTTAAACAAAGACAATACGTCAAAGCAATTCAAAACCATGATATTACCTTTGGCATTGGACCAGCAGGAACAGGGAAAACATTTTTAGCAGCAGTACTGGCAGTACAAGCCTTACTAAAAGACGAATGCGATCGCATTATCTTAACACGTCCAGCCGTAGAAGCTGGAGAAAGATTAGGTTTTTTGCCTGGAGATTTACAACAAAAAGTTAATCCTTTTTTGCGTCCTTTATACGACTCTTTATACGAATTTATCGATCCAGAAAAAATTCCCGATTTAATGGAGAGAGGAAAAATTGAAGTTGCTCCTTTAGCCTATATGCGAGGACGCACTTTATCTAATGCTTTTGTAATTGTTGATGAGGCACAAAACACTACTCCTTCGCAATTAAAAATGGTATTAACTCGTTTAGGATTTGGCTCAAAAATGGTTGTAACAGGAGATATTACCCAGACTGATTTACCTTCTCATCAAGATTCAGGTTTAATTGTTGCTAGTAAAATTCTTAAATTTGTCGAAGGAATTGCTTTTTGTTATCTTTCTCAAGCGGATGTTATTCGTCATCCTTTAGTCCAAAAAATTGTGGCTGCTTATGAAAAATTTGAGGCATGAAAAAATTAAGCAAAATTAATTGCAGCAGGAGCAAATTATCAAAGTAAACTAGACCAAGCCTTAGAATATGGTAACGTAACGAACCAAAAATTAAAAATACAGAACACTACTCTAGATTTACACCAACAGACAAATCAAAAGCAAAAAGACGCGGAAGATAGAGCAAGTGGACGAAAAAATCAACTAAAACACCAAGCTAAATCTCGTCCAGATTTGAAATCGGCAGTTTAACTGCATTTTGACAAAGTTGAGCTAGTTATCCCCAAAAGCGATCGCTTTCAATCTCTCAATTAAACCAATCAAAATTAACTTTTTTTGTCAGTAGATTGAATTAATTATCTGGATAAGAAGTATAGTAAATTTTTGACAAGTTTAAGGGAGTGTCGAATTAAGTATTTTTACTTACGGCAATCTCTCTGACTATGTTGGTCAATTATTGAGGAACAAAACAATTCTTATGGCTTGGATAGATCCATTAAAAGATGGCAAAAGTAGAATCGAATTAATTGATTCGATGGGCAGTGATTTAAGCGTCGTTAATGATGCTCGTGCCAGCTTTGAAAAAAGTTCACAACAATTAAGTGAAAAAGATATCAAATTGATTAATTACTTAATCAAACACCAACATACTTCCCCTTTTAGAGGAGTTGTTTTTAGTGCGTTCCGTTCGAGTCAAAGCCATCTAACAGCGTAAACTCGGTCAGGTCAATGTAGGTAGTCAAGGTAAAGTTATATTTACATAACTTCACAAACAAGAATATGGATTACCAAATAAATCTCGTAGAGATAACCGAACCTAGATAACTTAGCTAATCGTGATGGTGGAAAACCATCCCTTCAAGTGTCGAAGTGACAGCGTAACCCTTAATCAAAAGGCGTTTGGTAAACCTCTTGATTAAAGCAGGGTTAAAAGGCTTAGAACTGGGAGTCGCAATCTGGTCGCAGCCAAGCATAACTAACTATGATTACGCGAGGAATCCTTGATTGAACCATCGTTAGTTCCAAGTAGCCCAAGCGACTGAATAGGCTACGAGCAAAATGCTCAATCTCTAAAGTACTGGCAAATTTGAAGAGTTGAACCAGGGACACTTACATAGAGACGGTGGATAGAGGAAATCTAAGGTTAGTACAGAACGGATAGCTAGGAACGGAATAACCTAATCCAGGTTCTCAGAAATGAGAAGTAACCAGCTTAAACCTGAAATTGGGAGGGATTGCATAAGAAGCCAAAGCCTTTATGTAATGTGAAGGATATACGGGGCGTACAAGCTCTTGAACCAAGTTCAAGAGACAGCCCCTCGCTGACGTATGCACTGCGATAGATTTGAAAATTTTCGAGTAGCAATTAATAAGTTATGAACTCACAGAAGTATAAATGGAACGAATGGAAAGACATCGATTGGAAAATCGTTGAAACTGCCGTGTTCAAGTTGCAAAAGAGAATTTTCAAGGCGAGTCAGAGTGGAAACATAAAACAAGTACATCGACTACAGCGTTTACTGACAAACTCATACTTTGGTAAATTGTGGGCGACAAGAAAAGTAACCCAAGACAATCAAGGGACGGGGCTTTCAAGGTGCGGAAGTAAATTCCGCACACAGCCCCTCAAAAAAACGGCAGGAGTAGATGGAGTAAAATCACTAACTCCTAAACAAAGGCTGGAACTAGTGGAAAAATTAAAAATTAGTAATAAGAGTAAACCAACTCGCAGAGTATGGATACTAAAAGCTAATGGAAAGAAAAGACCACTGGGTATTCCCGTAATCGAGGACAGAGTAAAACAAGCCCTAGCCAAAATTAGTCTAGAACCTCAATGGGAAGCTCTATTTGAGGGAAACAATTATGGTTTCAGACCTGGGAGATCAGTCCATGATGCTATTGAGGCAATATTCTCCTGCATCAGCAAACAAGCTAAATATGTGCTTGATGCCGATATAACAGGATGCTTCGATAATATCAATCACCAAAAACTACTGAACAAAATAAACACGTATCCTGCTATGAGAAGGCAGATTAAAGCCTGGTTAAAAAGTGGGGTACTTGACAAGAACATCTATTCCAGAACAGATAAAGGCACTACACAAGGAGGAGTAATCTCACCTTTATTAGCCAATATCGCATTAAACGGAATGGAAAAAGTAGTTAAAGAAGTTGCCAGAGCTTCGCAACACTTAAAATTCCGAGGATACAGTGATAAGTACAAGGCAGAAAAGTGTGTCAACCTAATTAGATACGCTGACGACTTCGTAATACTATGTCACAACCTCGAAACTCTTAAAGAATGCGAGAAGGCAATCAAAAAGTGGTTGAAAGAAATAGGGTTAGAAATAAATGAGGAAAAAACCAGTATCACCCATACATTAGAAAAACATGAGGGTAGAGTGGGATTCGATTTCCTTGGTTTTAACATCAGACAACATCCACAGGGTAAAAAACGATGTGGAAATAATACGAAAGGTAAAAAACTGGGATTCAAGACGTTAATCACTCCCTCAAAGGAAAGTATAAAGAACCACACAGCAGAACTGAGAGAAATCATAAGAGGCATGAGAAATAGTACCCAACAACTTCTTATTGAAAGGTTAAATCCAAAAATAAGGGGATGGGCAGCATATTACTCAACCGTATGCAGTAGTGATACTTTCGGAAAAATGGGGCATATACTCTATCAACAGCTAAAAAGATGGGCAAAAAGAAGACACCCTATGAAAGGAGGTAAATGGGTAAAAGATAGGTACTGGCACACAAAAGGAAACAATCATTGGGTATTCGGTGTGAAAAAAGAGGGAAATTTCGAAAAAACTCTAATAAAACACACAGATACCCCTATTAAAAGACACACCAAAGTAAAACAGGAAACTAGCTACTTCGACGGAAACAAATATTACTGGAGTCAGAGATTATGTAGACATCCAGAAATGAACAAATCCAAAGCAACCCTGTTAAAGAGACAAAAAGGTAAATGCCCAATATGTAAAATGTACTTTAACGGCAATGATGTCATGGAAGTAGACCATATAATACCTAAATTCAAAGGAGGAAAAAATAGTTATGAGAATCTACAACTATTACACAGACATTGCCACGAAAAAAAAACAGCTATGGATAAAACTCGCTCTTAGAAAAAAGGTCTATCGGAGAGAAGCCGTGTGAAGGGAAACCTTCAGGCACGGTTTTGAAGACGAGTATAAGTGGTGACACTTATATTTAGTTCAACAGTTTAAAGTCAAAGCTCCTTTATATGTTTGTCGTCAGTGGTAGATCTAATATGTTACAAAGTAGTGAGATTGAAACAAATTTGCTTAGTACAAAAATTTAATCACACTACTTCAACATATCACCTGCCCCGTTTAGAAGAGATTCTAAATGTGTATCGCGTGAATTCAGAGAAAACCTACGTTCTTTTAATTGAGCGTGAGATGTGCCGAGGAAACCTCGACAATTTGTACGCCCCGCTGAGCTTACAGCATCAGGCTGGTGAGAATATGGCAACTCTGAGCCAAGCCGAACCAAAAACTCGTCTTTTGAGTAAACCAATACTTTGAAAGTAAGTTCGGAAGGTGCAACGACTATCCCTTTAGGGAGTAGGAGTCAAGAGGCTTCGAAGTGCGCGACATCTCAAGTAGATGATGATATAGTCTGAGCTTTATCGAAAGATAAAGAGGAGTAGCGGAATCGGTTACTCTGTAACAAATCTGGGAAACACGTCATAGCTAGTAATCACAACGATGAACAATTAGGCTGGAATGAAAAAAGTTTTCGCTATGTAGCCATTGATGATAGTGATGAATTTTATATTCCAGAAATTTTTCGACAACAAGCGAAAAGCAACAAACAAGCAACCGAAGGAAACTTGGAGACAGAAATTAATGCTCAAGCTCAATCAATTTATTTACAACAATGTCAAAGTAGCTATCAAGCTTATCAACAATTATTAGAACTAGGAGTTGGTAGGGAACAGGCCAGAGGAATTTTAGTTCCTTCTGTTTATACTGCTTGGGTATGGGTGTGATTCGTTTAGGTCAAAGCTGAGGCTAAATCTTGTAAAAAAAGATACTTATATGAAGTCCGCTTCAATAGTTCCACGTCAACGTTGACTGAGAGACGGGGAGAATTTTCTTCCTGTTAATCAAACGGACTTAATATCAGAGGCAACTCTGAACCAGCGTCAACCTAGCTTGGTACAAAGGTAATACCTAACGAATTGTTACAAACAACAAATAAGATTACCGAATAAAAGTACCTTGACAACTTCATAATTCATGGAGGTGAGATTCCTTCCCTCTGATGCCAGAGTGAAAGCATAACCCCCAGTGACTTGGTGTTTGGTAAGCCATAGGCTGAAGCGGGGTTAAAAGACCAACAGCTAACAGCCTAAGTTGGTACTTGGTCGAGCAAATTCTGACTATGATTACACCAGGAATATCCGTTAAAACCATCGTGAAAGCATAATAGCCAAATAAGGCTGTCAGGCTATGACCAAAAGGTAACTCTCTAACGTACTAGCAGTTTCCAAATGCTGAACTAGGGGCATATACACAGAGACGGTGGATAGGATAAATCTAAGGTCAGAAGTCAAATGAAATATGAGGAACGAAGTAACTCCGACATACCTCTCAGGTGGTCGGTAACCTGAGCAGCAACCAGCGCAAGGTATCAGGAGAAAGATTGAGTAAAAAGCCAACGCCGTTACGTAATGTAAAGGATATACGGGGCGTACAAGCTCTTGAACCAAGTTCAAGAGACAGCCCCTCGCTGACGTACTCACTTTGATGAATCTGTAGAAATCAAGTAGTAATTTAAGACGATGAACTCTAGGAAGTATGAATGGAACAACTGGCGTGAAATCGACTGGAAGGTCGTAGAAACTGCCGTGTTCAAATTACAAAAGAGAATATACAAAGCTAGTCAACGTGGTGATACCAAAGCAGTTCACAGACTACAAAAACTACTAACAAAATCCTATTTTGGGAAACTCTGGGCAATTAAGAGGGTTACTCAAGACAATCAGGGTACGGGGCTTTCAAGGTGCGGAAGTAAATTCCGCACACAGCCCCTCAAAAATACAGCAGGAGTAGATGGAATCAAATCATTAACTCCAGCAAAACGCCTTGAAATGGTCAATCATCTCAACATAGAAGGAAAATCTAAACCTACTCGAGGAGTATGGATTCCGAAACGGACATCCGACCTTCGGTCGCCCTACGGGAAGCGCGCATTTGAGGTTTCCTCAAATGACGTGTCCTCAGCAAATGGAGAAAAAAGACCTCTGGGAATACCCTGCATGAAAAACAGAGTAATACAGTGTCTAGTCAAATTAGCACTAGAACCAGAATGGGAAGCAAAATTCGAGCCTAATAGCTACGGATTTAGACCAGGAAGGTCATGTCATGACGCAATTGGAGCAATATTTAATGTGATCAGATACGAACCTAAATATGTATTAGATGCAGCTATTGCCAAATGTTTTGACAAAATCGACCATCAAAAACTGTTGAACAAATTAGAAACATATCCTGGAATAAAGAAACAGATAAAAGCGTGGTTAAAAAGTGGGGTCATTGACGATAATTGGTTTCCAACCGATGAAAGTACACCCCAAGGTGGAGTAATATCACCTCTCTTAGCCAACATAGCCTTACATGGTATGGAGATGGCAATCAAGAATCTAGCCAGGAATCTTGATCTGACAACAAGTACCGGTCAAGTTATTACAGATAGAAGGGTAAAAGAGAAAAAGCTACACCTCATTAGATACGCAGATGATTTTGTCATCTTACACAACGACATAAACGTCATATACAAATGTAAGGAGACAATTGAATCGTTTCTTCTGGAGATGGGTCTAGAATTAAAACCAAGCAAAACAAAAATATCTCACACCCTAAATAAATATCAGGGAAACATAGGTTTTGACTTTCTAGGTTTTAATGTAAGACAGTACAAAACTGGAATAAATCAATCAGCAAAAACTCCAGAAGGAGAAAGACAAGGTCACAAGACTATAATCAAACCTTCAAAGGATAAAATCAAAGCGCACATTAAGAAAGTTGGTGACATCATTCGTTCTTACAGAACTGTATCTCAGGAAGTATTGATTGATAAATTAAATCCAATAATTAGAGGTTGGGCAAATTATTATCGAACAGTTTGTTGTCAAGAAACCTTTAATTACTGTGACAATATCCTATATCACCAATTGAGGAGATGGGCAAAGAGAAGACATCCGAAGAAAAACGGCTATTGGGTATCCGATAAATACTGGAGGAGAGTAGGAAATAGGAAATGGACTTTTGCCACGAGCGAAACGAAAATCTTATACCACTCAGAAATTGAAATCCAGAGACATATTAAAGTTAAAGGCACAAATAGTATCTATGATGGAGACTTAACCTACTGGGCAACCAGAATAGGGAAACATCCAGGAGTAAGTACGAAAAAAGCCAAACTACTAAGAATCCAAAAAGGTAAATGTAGTCACTGTGGACTGTTTTTCAAGGATATCAAAGAAGCGGAAGTAGACCATATCATCCCAAAAGCATTAGGCGGAAAGGATGAATATAAAAATTTCCAACTCCTACATATCCACTGCCACGACCAAAAGACAATCAATGATTTACAACAAATCAAAGAAAATCGGACTAGAGTTCAATGAACGTTCATCGAAGAGGAGCGGAGTGAAAGGAAACTTTCACGCTCCGTTCTGAAGAGAGGTTTGAAGGGCGACCTTCACTCCTACTTTAATACAGTATCATTGCAGGCTCTTTTACACTTTATTGGGTTGCGTCAGGGTGCTGGCGCACAAAGTGAAATTGGAGCTTATGCTCAAGCGATTTTAGAATTAATTAGTCCTATAGTTCCAGTTTCTATTGAGGCATGGTCTAAATATCAAGACAAATTTTAAGACTTTTAACGGGCATTGAAGAGAAAAGTTTGTTTGTGCCTCGCGTCGAAAGCGAATATAGGTCAATCGTTCCCCAGCTAAAATCAAGAAAATACTGACGATAAAAACGTTAATAATCAGGGTTTGGCATTGTCGAACCTTGAATTTTTTTTTTAAGTCTGATTTTGGTTACTGCGCGCCAATTGGTGAGTTATGACCTAAACTAAAGTTGCTCTGATTGTGGATGATGCAATGCCAGAAGATTTGGTATTTAATAAAGATTCTAGTTGTTTTCTAGTAGACAAAGTAGAAGTAAAATCAGGCATTTCTTGCCAGCAGGAACGGCAAAACCAATAGATACTATCATGACGGATATGTCTTAACATCCGATGAGAACAGCAAGGACAAGTAGTATAAATAATCATTGTTTTTTAAACCAGAACTAAAAATAATGAACTGTTGCAGTTAAATTGTTTTTAATTATGCATTTGCATCACAAATAACCTCAACTTCACAGAGTGGAAGGAAGCCTTGGCTATCATATCCAGGGTCTCTTTCACTATCTACAAACTAGTTCTTAAACTTGAGGAAGCTGTGAAGAAAAAAGAAGATTAATTGAAGAAATGTAAAAAAAAGCTTGGCTTAATTTTTTGGGCTTTTACAGCAATGTTCAGTTGAATAAAACAGATACCAGTTATCAGTTATTACTTCTTACCTGTAGTCTACCAATCACGAAAACTGCTTTAACTGTTTACCATCCCAAAAAACCTGAAATTTGACTGGCTAAAGTTAAAGTATCAAAAGGCTTAGTGATCACGCCTTTAACTCCTGCTTCATAAAATGCTTTTCGATCAGAAATTTGAGCTTTAGCAGTGAGAAAAATGACTGGGATATGTTTTAATTTAGGATTAGTTTTAATTTTTGCTAAAGTGCTTAAACCATCCATTTCTGGCATCATCACATCAAGTAAAATTGCATCGGGTATTTGAGACTCAGCTAAAACAATTCCTTCTCGACCAGAAGCAGCAGTGATTACCTTCCAATTTGCTTCTAACTCTAAACTCAATTGAGTTAAAACTTGAATGTCTGGTTCATCGTCAATGAGAAGAATTCGTTTAGTAGACATTTTGCTAATGAATTAACTGATGAGCGAAATTTAGAGTTGTCGAAGCTAAATTCTAGATTAACAACTTTTGCTCAAATTTTTGAGTCCGATACTTGCACTAAGCTACTATGTTTTTTAATCTCAATTAGCTTTTGCTATGACAACCATTGACTAAAACGATATGCTCAACAAATATCTAAGTTACTAGCTTGTTATGATAAACTTGGTCAGAGCGATCGCTCTTCAATCGGGGAATTTTTTGGCATAGGGGACAGGGACATCCCAAAATTTAAGCTCATGAATTAAGAGCCTAATCGAATATTGTAGCATAACTTTGGATTTAGAATAACAGAGAGTTTTGCGGTGTAATCGAGCCAGATAATGTCTCAGACGAGTATTTTCACCTTCAACCTGCGTACCGCTCTTGTCATATAAGTTTTAATGCGTTTGACTCTGATACGGTAATTAACTCTGTTGTCAAGTAGAAAACCTATCTAGATTGATAGCTTGACAAAAATATTATATTGTGTAGTTAGAAGATAAATCTAGCTTTTATTTTATTTTTTCAAAATTGATGTCAAAATTATCAGGAAAAAATGTAAACTTTATTTCAATAAAAATTATCATAAATTAAGCTTAAAATTAATTGGTTGAGAAATTCAATAACTTTTTTGTAATCAACAATTTAAGGGTAATTATAAATCGAAGTCAGAGCAACATTAATTGTAAATTAAAATACTTTTTTTAATGAATTTAGATAAGATTTACCAACTAATTCTCAACTGGTTTAACCAACTAAATATCTATGAACTAATCAACTTAAGTTTAGCAGCATGCTTGTTGCTGATGCTTATAGAAATAAGTTTTTGGCAATATCATTTGTTTGGTAAACTGCATTATCTTCAACAAAGTCAAACAAAGTTAAAAACAACTAACCACAATTTGCAGGAAAATCAAAAATTACTAGATTTATTTTTTGCTCAATCTTTAGATGGTATTTTTCTAATGATGTTGGATGAGCCAGTTCAATGGGATGATACAGTTGACAAAGAAAAAGTGCTTGATTATGTCTTTAATCATCAACGTATTGCTAGGGTTAATCAGGCAATGCTAGACCAGTATGGTGCTAGTGAAAAACAATTGTTAGGTTTAACTCCTGGAGACTTTTTTGCTCATGACTTAGTACAAGGTAAACAAATATGGCGACGTTTTTTTGATGCTGGTCGATTGCGTTGTGAAACCTTTGAGCGTAAGTTGAATAATACACCAATGTGGATTGAAGGAGATTATCTTTGTCTTTACAACACTGAAGGTAAAATTATAGGACACTTTGGTATTCAGAGAGATATCAGCGAGCGCAAAAAACGCGAAGTCGAACGCAAAAAAGCTCAACAAAAAATCGAACACCTTAATCAAAAATTAGCAATAGAAGTTCAAAAACAAACTACAGCATTAAATCAAACTAACCAAAAATTACAAGAAGAAATTATCAAATACCAACAAGCACAACAACAATTAAGGTACGATGCACTTCATGATCATTTAACAGGTTTACCTAATCGTAATTTGTTGATCGACCGTTTAGAACATTTAATAGAACGTAACCAAAATCACCCTCAACAAAAATTTGCTGTACTTTGTTTAGACGTAGACCGCTTCAAAGTTATAAATGATAGTTTAGGACACTTACTTGGAGATCAATTACTGATTGCTTTAGTCAATCGATTGCAACAATGTCAAAGACGCGGTGATACAATTGCTCGAATTGGTGGAGATGAATTTGTAATTTTACTTGAAGAGTTAACTTGTATTAACGATGCCATCCGAGTTTCTCAAAAAATTCAGCAAGAATTAACTTTACCTTTCAAATTAGAAAACCATGAAATTTTTATTTCAGTTAGTATTGGTATTACTTTTAATTCAGAACTCTACACTCAACCAATCTATCTTTTAAGAAATGCTGATCTAGCCATGTATTCTGCTAAAAATAGAGGCAAGGCACGCTACGAAATATTTAGTCCGGCAATGCATAATATTGCTATGAAAAAATTGGCTTTGGAGAATCAATTAAAAAGAGTAATTAGTAAAAAAGAGTTAGTTGTTTATTATCAACCAATTGTTGCTTTAAAAAACAATTTGTTGGTAGGCTTTGAAGCATTAGTTCGATGGCAAACTTCGGAACAAAAGTTAATTAGCCCTCAAGATTTTATTCCCTTAGCTGAAAACATTGGCATAATTATTGACATCGATTTATGGGTATTACGAGAAGCTTGCTTACAGTTGCGTTTTTGGCAGGAACAAGGTCTTATAAATAATCCTTTAAGTGTAGCGGTTAATCTTTCTACTAAGCAATTTTCCCAACCTGATTTTATTGAAAATATTGATAACATTTTGGCTGAAACTGGATTAGAAGGACAGTATTTAAAGCTAGAAATCACTGAAAATGTTTTGATAGAAAATGCTGAATTAACAAGAGAGATTTTTAAGCAATTACAACAAAGAGAAATTCAAATTTGTCTTGATGATTTTGGTACAGGTTACTCGTCATTAAGTTATTTACAAAATTTTCCTATTAATAAAATAAAAATTGATCGCTCTTTCATTAGTCAAATGGATGATAATGATTCAAATCCTGCTATTGTTCGTGCCATGATGATGATTGCTAATGAATTAAACATAGAAGTAATTGCGGAAGGAATAGAAACTTTAACGCAATTAGAATTTCTTCATTTACTGGGTTGTCATTATGTACAAGGCTACTGGTTTTCCCCTCCTCAAAATAGGGAAAAAATCGAACTGTGGCTAGAAAGTTTTAGTCAGAATAATTTACAAAATTGTAATAACTGGTTACTTCCAAGCCAAGAAAATAAAAGCAATGTTGTAGCTTAAAGTTTACAGACTTTTTTGATTAAATAGTTTTAGCCAAATTAATGGCATCGTCAAACAAGATTGGAGCTATGAACTTAATAAATAATATTATTTGAGAGCAAGATTTTAGGAAATTGAAATTTAGCCTTCGTTAAACCGATAAATTAGATGCTAGTTGTTCGTAAGATTGAGCGAGATGATCTAAAAAACCATACTTTTCTAAAATCGCATAAAGATCGGTCTGTGTTTCCAATAAACAAGCGTGTCCGCTATAAGGTAAGACTACTATTTCAGCTTTAGGAATAAGATTAACTAATCGTTGCGCTTCTTCCAAAGAAGGTAACAAGCGATCGCTACCACCAGCTAAAATTAGGGTTGGTTGAGTTAAACGAGTCAACTGCTGTTCGTAACTACCAAAATTTTGTAATAAAGATAAACGCCAACCTACTACACTTCGCGGGATCGCTCTCATGGCTTTTAGTAAAGCAAGGCGTTCTGATTGAGCCATTCTGCTTAATTCAGCTAAAAAAGGCAAAAAACCGAGTGCAGAATAGCGATGAATTAAATCTGGAATTAAATTGGTTAAAATTCCCCCTAATCCTAACCAAGAACGTTGATAAAAAGAAGAAGCTGGATTAACTAAAATTAATTTTTGAATTAATTCTGGTGCAGCTAAAATTGTCTTGATTGCCAAACAACCGCCGAAAGATTCTCCACACAGATAAACTATCCGTTGAGGATTTTTAATTAATTCTATTTGAATTAGTTTAATAGTTGCTTCAGTCAGTTTTTCCCAGCTACTCAAATCAGTGGGAGCAATATACAAACAACGTAAGTCAAAGGATTTAGCTAATTTATCTGCTTGAACTGTTAATAATTCTCCTGTACAGTCCATGCCTGGTAAATAGACAAACAAAGGTAATTCAGGTTGAATTGGTTTGGGAGTTAAAAAACCGATATTTGAACGATTGCTCATTAGGTACTAAAAGAGGAAAAATCAAGTATTAATACTTATTATCTTGTTAATTGATATTTTTTTAGCTCTATCGTACTTTAAGTCAATCAAATGAACCAAGTTTTGACTGAGGAACGCCAGTCCGTGTCTTCTCCGCCGTTCAACCGCTTCGAGGTTACCTCGAAAGGCGGAGTAAGCTGCGACTTACAAAGCATCGTAATCGCTGTTAAAACATTCTGAGCAAACAAATCATTTTTTGTTAGTTCGTTACAATTCAACTAATCAAAATCTTTTGTTTGCCTATCAAGCTTCTGCTAGTTTAAGATTTTAAGATAATTTTAATATTTGTAAACTTTATCAAGTCTATATTGAGGCTAGAAGTATCAATTTAATTCAAATAACTGGCTTTGGCAGGGATTGTGTTAAATAAATCTACAAAGTATTAAGTATTTTCCCCACCTTATTCAGGCGATAGCTGTTGTAATTAATACTGTAAATAATAAAGCCAGAAACTGGGAGGCTAACTATGTCAGCTTACATCTAGAATTATTATTCGAGTCCAATTGAACTGTAACATTACTTTTTGGACTAAAGCACTGATTCAATCATAAATTTCAATGAAAGATCGTTTTAAATTTGCTTTAACTACTCCTCTTTATTACGTTAACGATGTTCCTCACATTGGTAGTGCTTACACTACGATGGTTGCTGATGTAATTGCTCGCTTTCAACGTTTACAAGGAAACTCTGTCTTACTTATTACAGGGACAGACGAACACGGGCAAAAAATTGAGAGGACAGCAGCCGAACAAGGGTTAGAGCCTCAAGTTCACTGCGATCGCATTGTAGCGAGTTTTCAGTCTCTTTGGGAAAAACTTAATATTCAATACGATCGCTTTAGTCGAACTACTGCGGTTCGTCATGAAGCTATCGTCAAAGAGTTTTTTGAACGAGTTTGGCAAAAAGGAGATATTTATCTCGATCAACAACAAGGTTGGTACTGTGTTTCTTGTGAAGAATTTAAAGAAGAAAGAGATTTACTCGAAGGAGGTTTTTGTCCTCTTCATCCCAACAAACAAGTAGAATGGCGTGATGAAGAAAATTATTTTTTTAAATTATCTCAATATCAAACTCAACTAGAAACTTTATACGCTCAAAACCTTGATTTTATCCAACCAGAAAGTCGTCGTAACGAAGTACTAAATTTTGTGAGCCAGGGATTGAAAGATTTTTCCATTTCCCGTGTTAATTTAGATTGGGGTTTTCCCTTACCCAGCGATCCCAACCATACAATTTATGTGTGGTTTGATGCTTTGTTGGGTTATGTTACTGCCTTATTAGAGCCAGAACAAGAACCTACTTTAGCGAACGCTTTATCTCAATGGTGGCCCATTAACCTGCATCTAATTGGTAAAGATATTTTGCGTTTTCATGCAGTTTATTGGCCCGCAATGTTGATGTCTGCCGAATTACCCTTACCAAAGCGAATCTTCGGTCATGGTTTTCTCACCAAAGACGGCAAAAAAATGAGTAAAACTCTTGGCAATACGGTCGATCCCTTTGCCTTAGTCAATAAATATAGTTCAGATGCTGTTCGTTATTACTTTTTAAAAGGAATTGATTTTGGTAAAGATGGGGATTTTAATGAAACTCGGTTTGTAGAACTGCTTAATGCTGATTTAGCCGATAATTTGGGTAACTTGCTCAATCGTACTTTGGGTATGTTGAAAAAATACTGCCAAAGTAATGGTCCTCAACTTACCGAAGCTGACTTAGATTTAGAACATCCCTTAAAAAAAATTGGTACGGGTTTAAGCGATCGCGTTTTTCAAGCCTATGAAGCCTTGCAGTTTAGTCAAGCTTGTGAAGAAATCTTTAATTTAATTAGAGCAAGTAACAAACATATTGATGAATCTGCACCTTGGAGTTTATACAAACAAGGTAAACAAAAAGAAGTGGAACAGATCTTGTATGCTGTTCTAGAATCAGTTAGACTATCAGCTTATTTATTATCCCCAATTATTCCCAATCTTAGTAACGATATTTATCAACAATTAGGATTTTCTTTTGATTTCAATCATAAAACACACAATTTAGCGGATGACATTTTAATACACCATTCTCAGTGGGGAAAGCTTACTGCTAATCAAAATTTAAGTAAAGCTCGTCCTATTTTTTCCAAACTAGAATTACCTTCATAAAATTGATTGTAACCAACCAATCAATTCAACAAAACTTGGTGAGCAAGGGGGGTAATTCAACTAATAAAATAACTTTTTTCTTAACAAAGAGGCATTAAAAAAATGTTAGATAATTTCGAGAGCGACCCAATTTTTACCCCGGAACAAATCTTAGAAAATCGGGGTCGCGTTGCCATCTTTATTGATGGTTCAAATCTATTTTATGCAGCACTACAGTTAGGTATTGAGATTGATTACAGTAAATTACTCTTTCGTTTAACGGGAGGTTCTAGGTTATTACGCTCTTTTTTCTATACAGGTGTAGATCGAACTAATGAAAAGCAACAGGGGTTTTTACTCTGGATGCGTCGCAATGGTTATCGAGTTATTGCTAAAGACTTAGTTCAACTCCCCGATGGCTCAAAAAAAGCTAATTTAGATGTAGAAATTGCAGTCGATATGATGGCATTAGTAGGATCGTATGACACCGCAATTTTAGTTAGTGGGGATGGGGATCTAGCCTATGCCGTCGATGCGGTTAGTTATCGAGGTGCTAGAGTAGAAGTAGTTAGTTTACGCTCAATGACTAGCGATAGTTTAATTAATGTTGCCGATCGCTATATAGATCTAGATCAAATTAAAGAAGATATTCAAAAAAATACGAAACTTCATGAACCATTACGCAGTTTTTCTGGCTTTAGTCTCTTAGATGAGGAAAAATCCGCTCAATAATCAGCAATTGCTCGGGGGAAAAACTTTTCGTCTGGGTTTTTGGCTCGTTGGTATTTTGTTATTTAATCTGACTGGTTGTCAACACGTTGATTGGACAAGGCAAGGTAACCTCCCTGTCCCCCAACGTCAAACACAATCTCCTTCAGCAACCCAGCCACAAGTCGAACCAAAATCCCCCGTTTCTGCTCGTTCTGATACTCGTCTAGTTTTAAATAATGCCGTCTTGGAACAATCTAATGTTGAAGGTGGTACTTTATGGAAACTTAAAGCAGTCAATACTGTTTATAGTGACGATCAAAAAATTGCTTATTTAGACCAAGTAACTGGGAATTTACTGCAAAATGACCAGCTTATTTTGCAATTGAGTGGTAAAAAAGCGGAAGTCCGGGATAATGGCACAATTATTTTTCTCAGAGATCAAGTAATTGTTACAGATCCTCGCAATGGTGCAATTCTCAGAAGTGATGAGATTGAATGGCGACCAAAAGAAAATCTTTTGATTGTGCGTCAAAATTTAACTGGAACTCATCCTCAGTTATCTATTACGGCGAAAGAAGGTAGATACTATACCGATACTTCGACTTTGGCATTGCAAGGAAATATAGTTGCAACCAGTCAAAAACCCTCTTTACAGTTAAAAACTGAGCAGCTTCAGTGGCAAATTCCTCAGCAAAAAATCAAAAGCGATCGCAATTTAGAGCTTGTTCGTTATCAGGGAGAAAGCGTAACTGATCGGTTGGTTGCAGACAAAGGGGAAGTAGATTTAGCCAAAAATACGGTTACTTTGCATAATAATATTGAATTAGTTTCTCTTCAACCCCAATTACAAATTGCGACCAATAGTATTAGCTGGAACTATCAAACTCGAATTGTTAATACATCTCAACCAATTCAAATTCTTGAACGTCAAGATCAATTAACTGTGACGGGAAATCAAGGAGAAATTGATCTACAACAGCAAGTTGCTCGTTTAGATAACGGTGTCAAAGGAATTAATCCTAGTAAGCGATCTGAGTTGTATGCTCGTCAATTAATCTGGAATATTGCTACAGAAACAGTTGAAGCCGTAGGCAATGTTATTTATGAACAAGCTGACCCTCAAATTAATTTAACAGGAGATCGAGCAGTTGGAAAACTAACAGAAAATAAAATAATTGTTAGTAGCGATAATCAAGACAATAAACAAGTAACTTCAGTTATAAGCGATCGCTAATATTTTGATTAATTGATCTAGCAACAAAAAAACGAGGTCTTGTTTGTACCTCATCAAGCGTAAAAATTGCTACAGCATTTCTATTTAAGTTGAAAAAATCGAACAGAAATGCTTTTTGAATTTTGTAATTTATTCTTCCAAATCAGATTTATTAGGAGAAGAATTATAAATTGAATCTAGTTGCTGACGAGCATCTTCTACTGAGACAGAACGCATAACTAATAAAGGTTCATTAATAATCTTACCTTGTGCGTCTAACAATTCTGGATGAAGTGGCTTTTTAGCAACTTGATTGGTTTTGGTTTGACCTTTACTTTGAGAGTTTTGAGCCGAAACATTATTAGGATACAGTCTTTGACTTTCTGAACTCAAATTAATTAAACTACGAATTAGATTAGCAATTGCCAAAAAAGCTACAATTGTAAAAGCAAAAATGTATATTAGCTGTAACATAAACATTTTCCCCCAAAAATAACAAAAATTACCCTACTTTTTAACTACGTTTTTTATCTAAATTGATAATTAAGATTGAGAATCTTGAGCTTTAAGTTCGCGCCATCTTCTCGCTACATCCCAACATTGAGCCACTAAATGATGCCACGGAACGAGCATCCGAGACTCGATTCCAGCTTGACCGTCAGTAGCTTTAAATAACATTTGGGCAGTACTAACCTCTTGTTGACTTTTTTTGACTTGTTCTAGTAATTGAGCTTGTTCCTCAACTGTAAAAAAAGATAATCTTTCTGATTCTAATAAAGAACGCGATCGCGAAAACCAATATTGAAAATCTTCTAGAAGAGGTTCGAGAACTGTTTTAAGCAATTCTTGTTCTGAAGACATAAATTTTAAAATAGCTTGTTATCTCACTACATATATTAGCGTTTTTTACATATCTTAATAGAATCTCTGATGATTTTAATTATTAAGTTCACAATTCAAAGACTTAGTAACACCAGTATCATAGAAAGAAACAAGACTTATAGCTGTTAGTAAAATCAAAAGAGTTAATTTGCATGGTTAAACAGCCGATGCCCACCGCAGAAGAATCAAATTTCATTAGATTACCGCGCACAAGTGAATCAGAAAATCTCAAGAAAATCCGCCACACAACCTCCCACATCATGGCAATGGCGGTGCAGAAGCTGTTTCCGAAAACACAAGTAACCATTGGTCCTTGGACAGAAAATGGCTTTTATTACGACTTTGATAGTCCTGAACCTTTTACCGATAAAGATTTAAAAGCAATTAAGAAAGAGATGATCAAGATCATCAATCAAAAATTGCCTGTCATTCGGGAAGAAGTCAGTCGAGAAGAAGCTAAACAGCGTATTGAAAAGTTAAACGAACCTTATAAACTAGAAATACTTGAGGGAATTCAAGAACCGATTACACTTTACCATTTGGGTGAGAGATGGTGGGATTTGTGTGCTGGCCCTCATGTGGAAAGTACCGCAGATATTAATCCCAAAGCCATTGACTTAGAAAGTGTAGCTGGTGCTTATTGGCGTGGAGATGAAACTAAAGCCCAACTACAACGGATCTATGGTACAGCTTGGGAAACTCCCGAACAGTTAGCCGAATATAAACGTCGTAAAGAAGAAGCCTTAAGAAGAGATCATCGTAAGTTAGGTAAGGAATTAGGACTATTTATTTTTGCCGATCCTGTTGGTCCTGGTTTACCTTTATGGACTCCCAAAGGAACAATCTTGCGATCGCAGTTGGAAGATTTTCTCAAACAAGAACAGATCAAACGTGGTTATCTTCCTGTTGTAACACCGCATATTGCCAGAATCGATTTATTTAAAACTTCAGGACACTGGCAAAAATACAAAGAAGATATGTTCCCGATGATGGCAGAAGATGAGGAAGCAGCCAAGCTAGAACAGGGATTTGTCCTCAAACCAATGAACTGTCCTTTTCACATCCAAATTTATAAAAGTCAGTTGCGTTCTTATCGGGAATTACCCATCAGATTAGCTGAGTTTGGAACTGTTTATCGTTATGAACAATCAGGAGAATTAGGCGGTTTAACTAGGGTGAGAGGTTTTACTGTCGATGATTCTCATTTGTTTGTCACTCCTGAACAATTAGATGATGAATTCCTTAAAGTAGTAGATTTAATTCTGGCTGTCTTCAAGAGTTTACAACTGAAGAACTTTAAAGCACGTCTTAGTTTCCGTGATCCTGAATCAGATAAATATATCGGTTCGGATGAAGTTTGGTCAAAAGCCGAAGGCGCAATTCGTCGTGCAGTACAAACCTTGGAGATGGATTATTTTGAAGCACCAGGAGAAGCTGCTTTTTATGGCCCAAAACTAGACTTTATTTTTGAAGATGTTTTAGAACGGGAATGGCAGTTAGGAACAGTACAGGTAGATTATAATCTTCCAGAACGCTTTGATTTAGAATACATTGCGGAAGATGGCTCTCGTAAACGCCCAGTCATGATTCACCGCGCACCTTTTGGTTCTTTAGAAAGGTTGATTGGTATTTTGATTGAAGAATATGCAGGAGACTTTCCTTTGTGGTTAGCACCTACTCAAATTCGTTTACTACCTGTAAACGATAGTCACATGGATTTCGTACAGGAAATAACAACTAAGATGCTAGCAGCAGGAATTAGGGCAGAAGCGGATACCAGTAGGGAACGCCTCGGTAAAATGATCCGTAACGCCGAAACTCAAAAAATTCCTGTAATGGCAGTAGTTGGAGACAAAGAACTTGAAGGAAACGCTTTAAATATACGTACTCGTGTTTCGGGAGAATTAGGAGCAATTCCTGTGGCAGAAGTAATCAATAAGTTAACTGATGCTATCTCTTCTCACAGTAATTTGTAGTTCTTACCTCGATTTTAATGATTAACCCGTCCTGTTGATTTGAAAATCTGGATGGGTTTTTTGATTAATTTGGCACAACTCTTAATCTCATGTACGAATACGCATTTTTCAATTGGGTAGACCACGTTAATTTTTTAAGGCAATAGGGAATAGTTTGGTTTAATTAATCTTGTAGTCTATTCACCTGAAAATCGCTGTAAGTATTTATAAGTCTGTTGCGATCGCAAAAATATTAAGTACATAGGCAGAATTATCTGTATATTACAATCAGATTCAGCCAAAAATCGCAAAAAGTGTCATATTCTAAATATAATGACATTTTATAAAATAAATGACACAAACTATTACTAAAGTCAATAAACAAGGACGGATTGTCATCCCGATTGAATTACGCCAGCAATTAGGGCTGGTAGCAGGATCGAAACTCATTGCAAGGCTAGAAGGAAATCGAATTATTTTAGAAAAACCCGATGATGTCTTTCAACGTCTGCGCTCAACCTTCAATTCGTCAGATTCGATAGTAGAAGAGTTAATTGCAGAGCGAAGGGCTGAGACTGCTAATGAGTAGTTGCTTTGTTCTTGATGCCTCAGCGATTTTAGCACTGCTTAACAATGAGTCAGGGGCAGATCGAGTTCAGTTCGTTTTGGAAGAAGCAACTTGTTTCATGTCAGTTGTTAATTGGTCAGAAGTTGCCCGAAAATTAGTAAGTAAAGGGCAAGCAGTCAAACCAGTAGCTGAAAGTTTGCAGGCTGTTGGGTTAGAGTTCAAAAGTTTTGATTACAGTTTAGCTGTGGCAACGGCTCAAATTGAAGCTCCACCGCTTTCGTTAGGAGACAGAGCGTGTTTATCTTTAGCTGCTAAGTTGGGAGCAATAGCATTAAGCGCAGATCAAATTTGGTTGACTTTTAACACTGGCATGACTGTCGAGTTAATTCGCTAAATTGAGTAAAGCGATCGCTTTCTAGATCATGTTCTATTGAATAGTTATGTTAAATTATTTAAAATTTAAACTTTAAATCGGAAAACGTTTCATCATCGCGATCCCTTCTTGGGCATTATTAACTAAAGTTGAGGAAGCATGAGGCATTTGAGGAATTTGCCAAAGAACGTCTAGAGTCCGTCGCAGCATTCGGACAATATCACCTTCATCCAGATTAGTACTGTCACATAATTCATTCCATTCGATGCCTAATACCCATTGTTGGGCGAGTCCAATTAATTCATATTCTCTCCAAATTGGTAAACCTACTCCATAACGATGTTGAACTTGGAACAGATGAGGACGAATTTCTCTTAAAATTGAAGTTTTTGCTGATTTATTAGCATCTTGTCGTTTTTTAATCCCTAAAGCTTCTAATACTTCTGGCGGTGGCGGAAAGTCGCACCAGACATCACCACGAGGAGTTTCTGTAATTAGGGCGCAAACAGCAGCAGCTAGTTGAGGAGGTTCTAAAACTTCTAATTCTCCCGACAGAAAAGCTAAAGCTAGCCATAGTTCATTATCTCCGCGAATAGTAGCAGCAGCTTGTCCTAAAGCAGTAGGGGTATATTCTTCAAGAGCTTGAAATTCTTGTAATACTTTAATCAAACTTAGAAATTCATCCCAATAATAGGATTGATTGGATTTGTGTTTTTGGTATTGAATTTGGGTACGGTGAAGTTTTTCGCGCAATTCTATTCTTTGTTTGTGGCGTTTCACCATTTGACCAGGATTATCCCATTGTTGAAGGGGATGATTGTCTAATTGAGTTTGTAATTGGTCAATTTTTTGTTGCTGTTCGATCACTTCAGCAGGCGCGATCGCAGGAATTAAGTTATGTTCGATTTGTTTACAAACTGCTAGAGTCTGAGGATTACCTGGTTGTCCTTTACCCAAACGTGGATTTTCTAAGGAAGGTAAGGGAATTTCTTTGATTATTTCTGGAGCAAGAAAACCTTCATTAATTTCAGTGATATCAGCATTAGCTGCGATATACCAATAGTTATCAATTCCTAAGCAAACTAAATTATCTGCTTGACCGCAACCTGGAATTTTAGTAATTACTACTGCTGCTAAAGGTGATGAGACTCGCACGTGTTTGCCCTTTAAACCAACGATTCGACCTGGTTGAATATCTGGGATCAAAGGTTTAATTGCGTTCTTTCTAACCGCTTCTGCTTGTTGCTGAAGAATGTCTAGCAGTCGATGTTCTTCTTTAAGGCGATCGCGTATTTTTTCATAACTGGTAAATTGTCCAATCGGAATTGGTGCAAGTTCAACATCGAGTTTAGTTAATTCAGTAGTGTAAATAGCGATCGCTTGTTGCTCGGGGGCTAATCTTTTACGCGCCAGATATTCGGCAAAACTTCTTTCTAACAGTTCTTTGATTTCAGTTATGGTATGTTTTTGCAGTAAATTTAGTACCATTCCATAGGAAGGAGTAAACCAGCTTCTGAGGGGTTCTGCTTGAGAAGTAGCTAGATAAGCAGCTTCTTTCGCGCCTTCAAAGGGAGTTTGGGTTGTAACAACATAACCAACTTCATCTTTGCCTCTTCTGCCTGCCCTGCCTGCAATTTGTAAAAATTCGGAAGGAGTCAACATACTATGTCCGTCATCAGTGCGTTTGGATAAGGCAGAAATAACGGTAGTTCTAGCAGGCATATTGATTCCTGCTGCTAAAGTAGCAGTGGCAAAAACGATCTTGACTAAACCTAATTCAAATAAACGTTCGACTAATTCTTTCCAAACTGGTAATAAACCTGCATGGTGAGAAGCAATCCCTCTGGTTAAAGGTTCGATTTGTTCGATTCTAAGAACTTGGGATAGTTGGGCAAGTAATTGAAACAATAAGTATTTTTCGTTGGGATGGTTAGCAAAATAATTCCATAAGTCGTTTGCTGCATTGGGATTAGCTGCCAAATAGCCCCAAAGTAAAGATTTGAGATGAGGATTACTTTGTTCTAAAGTCTGTAATAAAATTTGTTGTAGTTCTAGATTTTCACTAAGAATAAACTGTAACAAAATTGCTTCGATTTGTTGAGCTTCTTCGGGAGTAACCAAATTGAGATTATCTAGATTATTAACTGCCTGATCGCATCCGCGCCGACTAAAGATGATGTAGATCGCTGGCAGCATATCTTTAGCTTGTAGCTGTTGAATTGTCTGGATAATACTAGGACATTCTCTATTTTTTGAACGTCGAGAATTACCACCTTTTTCGCGAGAAGTTTTTTCGCTAGCTTTTAATTTAGGATTGAGTTTAGTTTGTTGGGCATTTAGTAAAGGAAATAATCCTTTTCTGTTACTAAAATAAAATCGTAGGGGAACAGGACGAAAATCAGAATTAACTAACTCGCAACTAATTACTGGTTCTTTAGTTTTAATAGCTGTGTCGCTTCTAACTCGATTAATCCAATCAGTAAATTCTTCAGCATTACCAATTGTTGCAGAAAGGGCAACTAACTGAATCTGAGTAGGACAATAAATAATTGATTCTTCCCAAACAGTACCTCTTCCGCGATCGCTCAAATAATGACATTCATCTAATACTACTGCTGCAACATTCTCTAAAGAAGTTCCTACTTCCCCAATCGGAGTTTCATACAACATATTACGAAAGATTTCCGTGGTCATCACTACTACTTGAGCATTAGGATTAATTAAAATATCTCCAGTAATTAATCCAACTAGCTTTTCATTTTCTGCGCCAAATTGACCTAAAAAATCACGAAATTTTTGGTTAGATAGAGCTTTTAAAGGTGTAGTATAAAAAATCCTCTTGCCTTGACTCAAAGCAAGATAAATAGCGTATTCTCCCACCAAAGTCTTGCCCGAACCTGTCGGGGCGCAGACAACTACTGATTTACCTCGATCTAAAGCTGCGATCGCGTCTTTTTGGAAATCATCAAGTTCAAACGGAAATAATTTGTGGAGATTCAACTCAGAATTTTGAGAAATTACGTTCACGCGAGGTTCTGTTCAGACTGTAAGCCACTATAAATAAGTTAGATATATTGTTACATCTTTACTAAATTATGACTAATCACCAGTCATCAGTCATCAGTTATCAATAGAGACGTTCCATGGAACGTCTGTACACCAGTTACCAGTTACCAGTTACTAATTACTAATGATGAGGGATGAATAATCAACCTCACCGAAGGTGCGCGTAGCGACCAACAAAAAAACACTACTAACCGATAACTCCATCTGTGTAAAGGCTGTGGACAAACAATTAACCTAAGCGAAGCGCACTACCGTAGGCCTCAACAAAACCAAATTAATTATTTTTTCTGCTGTCGATTCAGTAAACGTTTCTTAGTTAATAAAGAACTAAAAAGTCCCTGACTAGGACTAAAGAAAAATCCTAATAAGAAAAAACCACAAATAATTAAGACAATCGCTGCCCCAGAAGGCAAATCAAAATAATAGCTTAGATACATTCCTGTGATAATAGAAATTATGCCTAAGATAGAACCAACAATCATCATTTGATGTAACTCTTTAACTAATAAATATGCTGTAATTGCAGGTCCTACCAACAAAGACATAACTAACAACACCCCAACAGTTTGCATACTAGCAACTATGGTAATAGTAATAGCAGAAATCAAACCTAAATATAATAAATTTACTGGTAAACCACAGGCTTTTGCCCCCAAAGGATCGAACGTGTAAAATTCTAATTCTTTATAAAAAAGTTTAGTTAATAATAAAATAACTCCTGTAATAATTACTGTTTGCCAAACATCCGCAGAAGTAATGCCTAAAATATCACCAAATAATAAACTCGTTAAATCAACTTGATTCGTTCCTAAAACCGTAATTAAAATGACTCCTAAAGCCAAAAAAGTACTAAGCGTTAGAGCCATTGCTGCATCAATTTTTATCCGCGATCGCGATTCAATGATCATCACAACTAAAGCACTAAGTACACCTGCTACAAATGCCCCAATTGATAAATTAATGTTTAGAAAAAAAGCGAGGGAAATTCCAGGTAAAACAGCATGAGAAATGCAACCAGCCATCATGCCCATTTGTTGTAAAATGAGGTAACTTCCGACTACCGCACTAAGAATACCTAAAAAAAAGCCAAGAACTAAAGCCTGGCGCATAAATTCAAAACCGAGAGGTTCAATTAGCCAATGAAGTAGCACTGTTCTGTTGAATTAGTAGAGAAGATATTTATTTTTTTACCATAAGCTTGTTGTAAATTTTCTGGGTTTAAAACTTCTGCTTTTGACCCAACTGCGATTAATTCTTGATTTAATAATAATAATTGGTCATAATGAGCGATTGTTTCACCTAAATCATGACTAATTACGAGTAGAGTTTTATTTTGGGCTTTAAGTTCACTAAAAACTTCAAAAATAACCTCTTCAGTATTGCGATCGATATTGTTAAATGGTTCATCAAAAAAGAATAAATCCGCTTGTTGTGCGATCGCTCTAGCTAAAAATACTCGCTGTTGTTGTCCTCCCGATAATTCCCGAATCTGACGCTGACGATATTGCCACATTCCTACCCTTTCTAAAGCATTTTTGACAATCAGTTTAGATTGGCGTGAAGGCTGGCGAAACCAACCTATAGTTGGAATACGTCCCATCATTACTACTTTTTGAACAGTAATCGGATAATCCCAATCAATTTGTGTCCGTTGCGGTACGTAAGCTACTCGTTTTAGTTGACGTTTGAGAGGTTGAGAACCAAATTTAACTATTCCTTTGGCTGAAGGCACAAGTCCCAAAATTGCTTTGACTAAAGTACTTTTACCTGCCCCGTTTGGGCCTAATAAACCTGTTACTTGTCCTGGTTGCAAACAAAAAGATACAGCTTTAATTGCCCATGTATCGCGATAATTTACTGCCAAGTCGTACACTTCCAGCACAGTAGACCTCAAAAAAAATTAGAATCATTATCATTATAAAATTAGAATCGTTATCATTGAGAATTTGTTTTATGAAAAAAACTCTTAGAATCACAAATATCTATAAATTAATACTTTTAGTCTTGACGGTGGGATTAGGTAGCTGTAGTAAAATCAATTCAGAAACTCAAGCGATCTCGCTTTCGCGAGGCGCCTTCGCGATCGCTCAAGAAAAACCTAAAGTAGTAGCATCTCACAGTGTGTTGTGCGATTTTGCCCAAACAATTGCTCAAGATACCATTGATTTAACTTGTTTAATTGAACCTGCCCAATCATCCCATACTTATCGCCCTACCCCTTCAGCCAAAACAGCGATTGAACAAGCACAACTAATTTTGTATGGAGGCTATGAATTTGAACCAAGTATTATTCAGTTGATTGAAGCGAGTACAGCTACTGTACCAAAAATTGCGGTTCATGAAGCGGTAGTAACTGAACCAATTATGAGTCAACATGATCACGGGCATGAAGATGAACACCACGAAGAAGAGTCTCACGAACATGAACATAATGAAACCACCAAAAAAGAAGCCCAATTAAAACCAGACTCCCATATTTGGCATAATGTGTGGAATGCAGTAGAAATGGTAGAGTTGATTCAGTCTCAATTGATTTCACTTAATCCTACTCAAGCTGAACTTTATCTACAAAATGGAACAGCCTTAACTGAAAAGCTAACTGATTTAAATGGTTGGATTAATCAACAAATTGCTACTATTCCTGAAGGACAAAGAATTTTAGTTACTACCCATGATTCTTTAAACTACTATGTTCAAGCTTATCCACTAGAAGAATATAAAACTCTCCAAGGTTTAAGTACCGAAGAATCTCCCACTGCCTCGAAATTAAGAGATTTAGTCACAGAAATTAGACAGGCAAATATTCCTACTATTTTTGCTGAAGTAACAGCTAACGATAAAGTAATTAATAGTATTGCTCGCGAAGCCAATGTTAAAATTTCTGAGCAAAAACTCTATACTGATGGTCTAGGTGAAGCAGGAACTCCTGCGGGTACTTATATTGGTATGATGGAAAATAATACTTGTGCGATCGCGGTAGGATTAGGAGGCAAATGCGAACCGTTTCAGCCTTAAATATTGGCTCAAAATGGTGCAATTGCAGTTAGTTAAGTACCAGAACAAAATATTTAAACTACAAAAATGTCCTCATGGGTAAGCTTTAATCCCGTTGTTAAAGTAGCTATTTGGATTGGTGCGATTGAACCATTACCATCCGCATCAAACCATAACGCACCATTAGAACTATTATAAATAAAGCGATCGCTACTATCGGCAGCAGCACTACCAATTCTAAATTGACTAGGATCAATTACATCACCTGCTACTAAACCGCCACCAAATTTATGTCCTGATACTTTAATCAAATCTTGGCTGACATTAAAATCAGTAATAGTATCTATCCCTTCTTTAGAATTATCAAAATAAAAGGAATCTTTTCCTTTGCCACCAGTTAAAAGATCGTTTCCTGCGCCTCCAGCAATCAAATCATTACCATCATTACCACTAAGGGTATCTTTACCTTTTCCCCCTCGCAAAGAATCATTTCCTCTGCCACCAGTTAAAAAATCGTTTCCTTCTCCGCCAATAATCGAATCATTACCATCATTACCAGAAAGGGTATCGTTACCTTTTCCTCCTTGTATTAAATCATTGCCATTAGAACCGTTAATCTTAGCATTGCCATTAACACTATTGGCACTAATTTTGATACTTTTATTATCAGTTAAAGAGAACAATATATCATTCTGATTAACACTGACAGAAATACTTGCACTAGATGAACTAAAACTAAACGCCATAGTAAACTTCCTTTCCTTGTTTTGAACTGAAATGGCGATCGCTTCTAGAGAAAATTATTTATTAAAAAAAAATTTAATAGTTTTATCCTCAATGTATAAATATTGATTGGTAAAATGTTGCCAAATTGGCTAAAAATTTATTGAGTTTTTTTAGCTTGGCTCAATCGAAGTATTCAAGCAAACTAACTAATAGAGTGAGTGGTTTTTGTGAAATAAGAATAATAATTTAAATTGTTAATTGAATCAAGCATAGTAAAAATTTAAAACTAATAAAGTCTCAGCTTTAATAATAAATTGTTTAATTCACCTTTAGCTGAAGGTTCATTAGGTAAAAAACTATTTTCAAAAGCTTTTTTCAACTCATTTTGTAATTTTTGATATTCTTGAGTATAAAACTCCAAATCAATTTTTTGTAATAATGATGTTTCAGACTTTGCTAGTTTTTGAGCAATTAAATCATTAAGATAAGGTAATTGAAACTCTTGATTAAGTTTAATTAAATCAGCCTCAATTTTTCCTGTATTCATTAAATAAATTCCTGTCAATAAAACCCGATAAACGTATAGCAATGGCTTAACCTGATAAACATTAGTTTTTGTAAATAATCGCCACTGAGTTTGAGCAAAGCCTAGATAATGATAATAATGATTACGAGTAATACACTTACAAGCGATCGCTTTTAATTCTTGATGTTCTGGAGTTGTATAAACGATTAACGGCGAGTAAAGTTGCTCTAAAACATAACCATTTCTTTTTAGTAATAATGTCAAGAATTTTTTAAGCTCATGAGTCACTAAATCAATTAGTACCCCTTCTTTACTTTCCGACTTTTCAATAGTTTCTTGAACAGGATATAAGCCAACTATTTCTCTTGCAGGTAAGATATGAATTCCTCGTAGATCGTAATCAGAGTCTGGAGAAGGAAATCCATATAAATGCGCGCCACTAATAGTCAAAAATACTAAAGGATAAGGTTGTATTTGAGCTATTTGAGTTAATAATTTTTGATGCATTATTATGACAGACATTTTAAACAATTCAACATTTTCAAAAAACCATTGCTTTTCTTGCTTCTATTAACAAAGCGTTCGCTTTTTCATAATCAGGACGTTCAGGCAATGAAGTATTACTCAAACTATCACTAAATTTTTGATGTAAATCTAATCGCCACTTATTGACTTCTTGCCAAGGCATAGACTCATTACGAATTGCCAACAATTCTTCACGATATTGTTCTATTTTGACTGGAACATATCCTTCTTTCAAAATGGTAATCCCAGATAACAATAATCGAATTAAATGCATAGCGTGTTTCGGTCTGATTGTTCCTTGATTTCGCAAATCTTGCTCCATTTTTTTGAACTGGGAGATTACATAACCGTTATAAGTTTGATAAACTAACTGAGATAAAAATATTTTTTGATTAGCTAATAAGTTCTCAGCAATAGGAGTTATTTTTTCTACTAAGGGAGTATATAAACACTCCAAAATATTAGGGTTAGCTTTTAAGGCTAAAATAATAAATTTTTGGAATTCCCAATAGCATTCTTGATTATCCTGATTTTCTAATTGTTCGGGTATCCCATACAAAGACCAATGCAAATCAGCAGGAGGTAAATAAATTCCTCTTAAATCTGTATCAGAATTTTCTTGGTCTAAGCCAAATGCTTTTGAACCGACTACACAACGATAGATAACATAGTCATAAAGATTTAACTCTGCCAACATATCACTAGCATTTTGTAATCCTTGTTTTTGATATTGTTTACGAATGCTAAATTCATGGCGATTTAAGATTATTTCCACATCATTAGACAGACGAATTTTATAAGCGTAAGAGTTGTCTATAGGAGAATTGATAATTACACCTACTCCACCCTGGGGACAAATAACTTCATTGTGTTTATTTTTAACTTCAATACGACTAACAACTTGTGTGCCAACAGGAATAATTAGATTAGGATTCAAAATATTTTTATCAATTACTAAAAAATAGAACAAATCCAAAGTATCCTATTTTTAGCAGTAGTATAGGTATTCTTAAATTGATTTCAACAAAGCATTTTTAAACGCGATCGTATCTTATGGTAAAAGATACCACTTAGACAAAACCTGCTACCAACTACCCGATCGCGTCATAATATACAGATGGATAACAACCTTTAGTTCAATCGTTAAGACTGTGACAGAAGTAAAGAGCTACAAAGATACCGTAAATCTGCCCCAGACAGAATTCAACATGAGGGCAAACGCCAAGACGCGCGAACCAGAATTACAACAATTTTGGGCAGAAAACCAAATTTACGAACAACTGTCACAACATAATCCAAATGATCTATTTATTCTTCACGATGGCCCTCCCTATGCTAATGGTTCGCTACACATGGGTCATGCTTTAAATAAAATTCTCAAAGATATTATCAATAAATACAAATTATTGAGAGGGCATAAAGTTAAATATGTTCCTGGTTGGGACTGTCATGGACTCCCGATTGAATTAAAAGTGCTACAAAGCATGAAATCGAAAGAAAGGGAGGGTCTAACCCCGATCAAATTACGCCACAAAGCCCGCGATTTTGCCCTGAAAACCCAACAAGAACAGTGCGAAGGTTTCAAAAGATATGGAATCTGGGGAGACTGGGAACATCCCTATTTAACCATGACTCCTGACTATGAAGCAGCCCAGATTGGTGTGTTTGGGCAAATGGCATTAAAAGGTTATATTTATCGCGGATTAAAACCAGTTCATTGGAGTCCTAGTTCTCATACGGCTTTGGCTGAAGCGGAATTAGAATATCCTGAAGGGCATACTTCCCGTAGTGTTTATGCTGCCTTTCCTGTAATCTCTTTGGGAGAAGACGCAAAGGAATTAGAACAGTATTTACCTAATTTAAGTGTAGCGATTTGGACTACTACACCTTGGACTATTCCAGGAAATTTAGCAGTTGCAGTTAATGGGGATTTAGAATACGCAGTTGTTGATGTAGGGACAATTCATGAATTGTCTCTACAGTATTTAATTGTTGCTAAAGATTTAGTCGAAAAATTATCTGCAACTCTCGGTACTAACCTGACAGTTAAAACAACCTTACTAGGGAAAGCTTTAGAAGGAATCACTTATCGTCATCCTTTATTCAATAGAGAAAGTAAAGTTGTTATCGGAGGCGATTATATCACTACCGAATCTGGTACAGGTTTAGTTCATACTGCCCCCGGACATGGACAAGAAGACTATATTGTCGGACAGAAGTATGGTTTACCGATTCTTTCTCCTGTAGATGATAAAGGTTATTTTACTGAAGAAGCAGGTAAATTTGCAGGGTTAAATGTTCTCAATGGTGGTAACGAAGCGATTATTGAAGCTTTAAAAGATGCTGGTTCGCTACTAAAAGAAGAACCTTATCAACATAAATATCCTTACGACTGGCGTACCAAAAAACCAACTATTTTTCGGGCGACAGAACAATGGTTTGCCTCGGTAGAAGGATTTAGAGAAGAAGCTTTAAAAGCAATTTCCTCTGTGCAATGGATTCCTGCCCAAGGAGAAAATCGCATCACTCCGATGGTAGCAGAACGTTCGGATTGGTGTATTTCTCGTCAGCGTAGTTGGGGTGTTCCTATTCCTGTATTTTATGATGAGGAAACGAATGAACCCCTTTTAACCGAAGAAACAATTAATTATGTCCAAAGGATCATCGCAGCAAAGGGTTCGGATGCTTGGTGGGAACTACCTGTAGAAGAATTGTTACCAGAACAATATCGTTCTAACGGGCGCAAGTATCGTAAAGGTACGGATACAATGGATGTCTGGTTTGATTCTGGTTCGTCTTGGGCAGCGGTAGCTAAAGCCAGAAATTTAAAATATCCTGTCGATATGTATCTGGAAGGATCGGATCAGCATCGCGGATGGTTTCAATCTAGTTTACTTACCAGTGTCGCGACTAATGGCATTGCACCCTATCAAACCGTTTTAACTCACGGTTTCGTCTTGGATGAAAAGGGACGTAAGATGAGTAAATCTTTGGGTAATGTCGTCGATCCCAAAATCATCATCGAGGGTGGTAACAATCAAAAACAAGAACCGCCTTACGGTGCAGATGTTTTAAGATTATGGGTATCTTCGGTTGACTATTCTTCTGACGTTCCCATCGGTCAAAATATTCTCAAACAGTTAGGAGATATCTATCGTAAGATTCGCAATACTGCCCGTTTCTTACTCGGTAACTTACACGATTTTAATCCTGAAACCGATGCAGTTGCCTATGCAGACTTACCCGAACTAGATAAGTATATGCTGCATCGTATGACAGAAGTGTTTGCCGATGTCACCGAAGCCTTTGAAAGTTTTCAATTCTTCCGCTTCTTCCAAACCGTACAAAATTTCTGTGTGGTAGATTTATCCAACTTCTATTTAGATATTGCCAAAGACAGACTATATATTTCTGATCCAAATTCCTTCCGTCGTCGTAGCTGTCAGACAGTATTAGCCATTGCAGTAGAAAGTCTCGCAAAAGCGATCGCGCCTGTATTATCTCACATGGCAGAGGATATTTGGCAATCTATCCCCTATGAAACTAGTTATAGATCGGTTTTCCAAGCTGGTTGGGTGGAGATGAAAGACGAATGGAAGAAACCAGAATTAAATCAATTTTGGACAAAAATTCGTCAGTTAAGAGACGAAGTTAATAAAGTAATGGAACAAGCTAGAACAGCAAAAGCGATCGGTTCTTCTCTCGATGCTAAAGTTTTATTATATGTTGCCGATTCTGATCTAAAACAACATCTAGAAGCTTTTAATCCTACTGATAGTTTTAGTGGCAATGGGATTGATCAGTTGCGTTACTTCTTCCTTGCTTCTCAAGTAGCATTGGTAGACTCTTCTGAAACAATCGATAAAGCTGAATATAACAGTAAAAGCGATCGTTTAGGAATTGCTATTGTCAAAGCTGATGGCGAAAAATGCGATCGCTGTTGGAATTATTCTACTACCGTAGGAAGTTTTAAAGACGATCCGACGATATGCGATCGCTGTAATGCTGCTTTGAAAGGAGAGTTTTAATCAACTGGAGGGGTAATGTAAGAATTATCCCTTGTCCTACAGACTTTTGTTATATTAGGAAGCTGTGGAATATTAGACTGACATCGAGTGGAGAAGCAAACACCAACATTTATCGATCTTTTTGCAGGAATTGGAGGATTTCGACTAGCTTTTGAACAGGCTGGATATAAGTGTGTCTATTCTTGTGAAATAGATAGTGCTTGTCAAGAGGTTTATTTTAATAACTTTGGTGAAAAACCCAAAGATGACATTACTAAGATAGACATTGAAAAAATACCAGATTTTGATGTTTTAACCGCAGGTTTTCCTTGTCAACCATTTAGTATCTGTGGCAAAAGACAAGGTTTTGAAGATACACGAGGTACGCTATTTTTCCATATCTGCAAAATTATAGAAGCTAAACAACCTAGTGTAGTGCTTTTAGAAAATGTAAAGCATTTAGTTCATCATGACCGAGGAAGAACTTTAGATATAATTCTTTATTCTTTAGAAGATTTAGGATATTTAGTCGATTATAAAATACTTAATTCTAAAGATTTTGGTCTTCCACAAAATAGAGAAAGAATTATAATTTTTGCAACTAAAAATAAAAAATTTGATTTTAATCTTATCGAGACAAATAACTGCATAAAAAAATTAGAAGAGTATCTTTGTAAACAGGGATATTTTGAATATTTAAAAAAGCAAGAATACACCCTAATTGAAAATCCTAAAAAACAATCTTCAGGATTAATTTTTGTTGGATATAGAACTAATAAAACAACTTGGAAAAAAGGAGTTAGACCTAATACACAACATCTTTCTAGAGTACATCATCAACCAAATCGTATTTATTCTGTGGAAGGAGTTCATCCTACTATCCCGTCTCAAGAAACATCAGGAAGATTTTTTATTTATATACCAAAAGAAAATAAAGTTCGCAAATTAACAATTAAAGAATGCTATCGAATTATGGGGTTTCCCAATAGTTTTAAAATTCATGATTCAGTTGCAGAATGTTACAAGCAAATTGGCAATTCTGTATGTATTCCCATGATTTATCAATTAGCCGTTCAAATAAACAAGCAAAATTTAATGAGATCGAAAGAAAAAATATATAACCATAATATTAATTTTTATCAGCGTAAACCAGTACAGCTTGAGATTTTAGAAGTCGCTGTTATGAATCATAAACAAAAATTATTAGAAATATATTATCAATCATCAGATTTGGAAAATAATAATCAATTACCAGATCCGATAATTGAATATATTAATGTTATTGCCCAAAATTGTTCTAAGCAGAAAGGCGTTTATACAGTATTAATAACTCTATTAATACATAAAATTCTCGAACCGACTCAAGATATTAGATATCATCAAACAAGTATGGCTGGAGGATTTTCTGGTAGAACAATAGACACTCAATATATTACACCCACGCTTAAAGAATTAGGACTACCAGCTATGGCAGAAAGTGGTTGGTTAACTCGTTCTCTAGAACAACCTTATCCTTATACTCTAAAATACGAAGGCAAAATTAATAATAAATCTGTCAAAAATGCTTTCTTAAGTATTATTGATTTTGTAGAGGAACATCCTGATAAAACAGAACTAATTACTAAATTACTAATTTATCAAATCAAACAAGCTACACAATCTAATCGGATTGCCATTGTTAAGTTAGCAAATCCTGAAAAATTAAATATAATAACAGTTATTAATTGTCTAGATACTCATTTTAGCTATAATTATAAAACTTTTGGAGCATCTAAATTACCTGTAATAGCTTTTTATGCAATTTATCAAAGATTAATTCAAGAAGTTGAAAGATATAAAGAATGTATTTTAAAAGATTTAGGCAGCCATACTGCATCAGATCGTACTTCTAAAACAGCAGGAGATATAAAAATTTTTGATAAAAGTAAAAAACTTATTGAAGCTATAGAAATTAAGTATGGTAAACCAATTAGTTTACAACTAGTTCTAAATGCTAAAGATAAAATATTAAAATATAGTCCCAGAAGATACTATATATTTTCTTCTGTTGATATTTACAAAGAAGATGAAATTAAAATCAAAAATGAAATTGAATTAATTGCTCGGAATCATGGTTGTCAAGTTATTGTTAATGGAATTATTCCAACACTTAAATATTATTTGAGATTAATTACATCAGTAGAAAATTTTATTGAAAATTATTCTAGATTAGTAGAACAAGATCGAGAATTACAAGCTATCCATAAAATACAGTGGAATAATATATTAAAAACTCTTGAATAATTTTAAGCTATTTAAAACAATTGGGGTATAAATAATATGAATAATAAAAAAATACCTGATATCGAAACAAGAAAAAAATCACTATCTCGTCTTAGAGAAGTTTGTTTAATGTTAGATGTTTTAAACATGACTTTGGATGAAGCGATAGCAAGTGCTGAAGCCGATCTTCGTAATAACAATATTAATCGCCGTCGTCGCCAAGAAGCAGAACGTTTATTTGCTGATTATAAAAAAAACAATTAATAAATTTATAAATTTATTATGATTAGTTTTATCTGAATTTGTAATTTACTTCTATTTTTTATTACTAGATAAAAGTGTTATTAATTTTCTAGCAGTTACATCCTGACTAATAATTTTCCCTTGACGATTAAATAAAATAGTACCGATTTTTAGAGAAACATCTGCGTATTTTTGAACATAAGCAACAGCATTTTGGCTAATTTTTTCTGCTAATAAAGGAAATACAGATTCAGCTAATTGCAATTTTACTAGTGTTTTATAAGCAGCATCGGCGGTTTTTGCTGTTAAAATAGCTTGAATTGTCTCAAGATTACCACCAACAGAAGCCACCGCAGCACTAATAATTTCTAACTTGGCATCAGCTATATGACTAGATGTATTAAATATTCCGCCAGCTAGTTTAATTAATTTACCTTGATAACCAAGCAAAAGCACAGAATTAGCACCGCGTAAACCTGCTTCTACTAGCATTGCACCAATCCAATTACCAGTTTGAACAATAGTTTCTTCAGGAATACATAATTGTTTGGCAACGTGCATCCCATTGCTACCCAGACAAAAAACTAAATTTGCATGGTTTTGAACTTTATTTTGTAGATCGAGACGAAATGCTTCTAAATGATCGGCAGCCGATAAAGGTTGAGAAATACCGCTAGTTCCTAGTAAAGAAAGTCCTTCTAAAATCCCAAAAGCTTCGTTGGAAGTCCTTTGAGCTAGTTGACGACCAAATGGTAATATAATAGAAACCGTTACAGTTTGATCTTGTGGAATTAGTGGTAATAAATTAGCCTCAAATAAACGACGAGCATAATTATAAATAGCAGGTTTACCTGTTACTGTTTTTCCTAAACCTTCACCAGCTTCTACAATCAAAGCCTCAGAAACACGCTGACTCAACCTCACCCATGCCCAAATTGGTGTATTGCGAGTTAAGTCCAAATTATCCCCTGGATCGCTGAGGGTAATTGCTAAAGCACTGGTAGAATCTAAACTAGCTACTTGTTCAATAGGTATTTCTGCGCTTTCTGGTAAGAGATCGAGAGTAACGATGGGTTCGGCATTCATTTTCTCTTGTAAATGCAACAAGGCAGCCTTAGCAGCAGCGACAGCAAAAACAGGTAAGGTATAACCAGTACGAGCCATTGATTAAAAATTAATGATTTTAGCTTAGATTGAGAAAAAAGTGTTTTAAAAGCAGAGGAGCGACAGATGCAGAGGAGAATTGGAATAATAGTAGATTGCTCTTTTGATTCTACTCTTCTTTTCTTGACTGTATCATGATTGATGAAAAAAAAGATTGATATGAATGCGAGTTTTGATCTTAGGTGGAACGGGTGATGCTTTTGAATTAGCCGTCAAAGCTTCAACTATTGAAGGGATAGAAGTAATTCTTTCCCTAGCAGGTAGAACTAGTCAACCAGCCAAAATTAACGTACAGACGAGAATCGGCGGATTTGGTGGAATAGAAGGTTTAGTTAACTATCTCAAAAATAATGCGATCGCTCTACTTATTGATGCAACCCATCCCTATGCTGCCCAAATTTCTTTCAATGCAGCCACAGCAGCCCAAATCTGTAACATTCCCTATCTCATCTTAGTACGTCCACCTTGGCAACCAACCAAACAAGATGATTGGATCGAAGTAGAAAATCTTCAAGCTGCTGCCGATCTACTACCTACTTTAGCAAAAAGAGTCTTTTTAACTATTGGTAAACAAGAACTATCTACTTTTGCTCATTTACAAGAGATCTGGTTTTTGATGCGTATGATCGATCCTCCCACATCTGATCGATTAATCCCCAAAGGAGAAATATTATTAGATAAAGGGACTTTTGCTGTAGCAGAAGAAATCAAGTTATTGAAAAAATATCAGATTCAAGCGATCGTTAGTAAAAATAGTGGTGGTGAAGCAACTTATGCCAAAATTATTGCTGCTAGGGAATTAGGGTTACCTGTAGTGATGGTTAAACGTCCAATAATTCCAGAAAGCGATCGCTTTAGTAATGTAGAAAGTGTTTTGAAGTGGTTGAATCATTTTTAGAATTTTCAACCAATAAGATTGACTACTATTGGTAATTCTCAAAACTTCAATTCAGTCGGTTCAAAAGTCTAATTATTTTAATTGCAAAGTTAGTATTTGCACAGACGTTGCCAAATTAAGATATGGAGAGTAATTGAGCGTGCTGGACAAGAAGAAGGTGTAATTGCTGTTTATAGATCGAGTTTATGATTCAATCTTTCAAAAACAAAATAGAATACGGAGATTTTCAAACTCCAGTAGATTTGGCTGAAAAAATTTGCTCTAAGAGAGTCGAACTTGGTATTAATCCCGACGTAATTATAGAGCCAACCTGTGGTGTAGGCAATTTCATTACAGTTTCTGCAAAGTATTTCAAATCTGCGAGAAAAATTATAGGCTTTGAAATCAATCAAAATTACATTAATAAAATTATTTAGCTCCTAAAACTTGGAATTATTTAGAGTCTCATGCAAAATATTTAGATGCTAGAAAAAGCAAAATATATCAAAATAATCCTCGATTTTCTATTTTTGGAGTTGGCAATTATACCTTTTCACCTTGGAAAATAGCAATTTGCGGACTATATAAAAAACTCAACTTTCGGCTTATTGGGACAATAATAAGATAGATATCCAACATAATTATTATTATTTTTCAATAGAAAATCAGTCGCTACTATCCAAATAAATAATGAACTTGAGTAACACCTTGACGTAACTGTTGTTGTCTTTTTAACCAAGACTGACGAATCCAAGGGCGGATCACAGGTGCAAAACGACTAGCTAACCATCGCAGCAAAGCACTTCCACGTAATTTTTCTGCTTGGGCGATTTCTTGCTGTTGTAGTTGTTGAATGCGGATAATTTCAGGTTCGCGTTCGGCTTGAATGAGTGGTAAAATGAGACCGCTCTCGTTGTGGTTAACGGGTTTGGATAATAAAGGGATTAAATAATTTGCAGCTACAATCACATCGCGTAATGCCATATTGATACCTTGGGCGCGGATTGGTGAGAGGGGATGAACTGCATCACCTAATAATAGTAATCCTGGTTGATGCCATTGAGGACAACGACCAACAACGACAGATAGTAAAATTGGTTGAGTAATAGTGTGGCTATAGTTTTGCAAATGTTGGGCTAACCAAGCAGGAGAGTTGGCAATTAGCATCTGAGTCCAATCAATTTCTTTCCAGTTAATTGAGTCGTCAGCGTGTAAACCCCAACCTAATTGAAGTTCATTTTCGGAACTGCGAAACAAACCAAATCCATTGCGATCTTTGAGAATTGAGTAAAAAATATTTTCTGATTCCAGCAAAGAACCAGCAGCTAGTTTAAACCACAAAATATCAATATTGTTGGAGAGTTTTTCTAATGACAAACCGGCTTTTTGTCGAACCACAGAATTGCGTCCATCACAACCAATAACTAAATCGGCAAGAATTTGTTCTTCTCCGAGTGTGACACCGATAACTCTTCCTTCCTGCTTAATTAAATCACGAACGGGTTTACCTGGTAAAAATTCAAACTCTTGATAATTACTTGCCTTTTGAATTAATGCTTCCAGTAAATGAGGTTGTGAAACTAAAGTACAAGGTTGCTCATCAACTTCCATTGGTTCATCTACCCGAAAAAGCGATCGCTCTTCTAAAATAAATTCCCACCCATCAAGAGCTTTATGAGGAATCTGAGCGATTAATTCTGACAATCCCATTTGTTTTAAGGCATCTAAACCACTGGGCATTAATGCCTCACCTCGAAATACTCGCCGAAAATCACGCGAAGCTTCAATTAGTTTGACTTGGATGCCATGTTGAACCAACAAAAGTGCTAACGTCGCTCCTGTTGGGCCGGCTCCCACAATTACAACTTGAGTCATAGCTTAATAAATATAGCAGTTTTCACGCTCTATGAGGTACATCGTGGTTTTTCTTGATTGTTAATAGTTGATTGCTAATTGTTAATGGTTGATTATTCATAATTAGTAATTAGTAACTGGTCACTGATAACTGTATTGAATGGGGGTGGCGTTGCTCCCCCACATAAAACTATTTAATCTATGTATTCCACAACATCCTCGATTGAGTAACGAACTTTAGGTAGATAAGCATATTTATCATCCTCGGCTCGATATCCAGCAGGACAAACTACTACGGTGGCGTATCCTTGGGCAGGAAGTCCCAAAATTTCATCGTATTCAGCAGGAGAAATTCCTTCCATTGGACAAGTATCAATTTCTAACATAGCTGCACAAGTCATAAACTGCCCCAAAGCTATGTAAGTTTGTCGGGCAGACCATTCATTAAGATTAAGAGGATAAGGTGGCTGTTGTAAAAATCCTTTAACTACCTTACCAAAACCCTCAAGATTTTCTACTGTGGTATTGCGAACTTCTGCCATTCTTTCAATATAGCGATCAACTTCTTGAGCATCAACGTCTTTTTTGATGGCTAAAACAACTAAATGAGAAGCATCTACAACTTGTGTTTGTCCCCAAGAATGTTTTACCAATTTTTGGCGAATTTCAGGGTTGTCAACTACAAAAAATTTCCAAGGCTGTAAACCAAAAGACGAAGGAGCAAGTACTAAACTCTGTTCTAATACTCGCCAAATCGATTCGGGAATCTTTTTAGTTGGGTCAAACTTTTTGGTAGCATAACGCCAATAAAGTTGTTGCAGAATGAGATCGGGGCTTATGGTTGTGTCAATCATGCATCAAGTTGCTAAACTGTTTTCAGTTTAACGATAGACATAAAACTAATGTTGCTGCATGAATTACAGGATTGAAACTTTAAAAATTTTCTTTAATTAGTTTTAATTGAACGATTGTCTGGATCATAATTGCTTTAATCTAAACTTTAATCAACCAGACGTGTTAGATATTCTTGACCTCGATATTTCTTTAGACAAAACTACTTATCAAACCAAAATACAAGACTTAATGCGTCAGTTGCATAGTTTACAAACTCAATGCTGGCGACAAAAATTACCTGTGGTAGTTGTTTTAGAAGGATGGGCAGCAGCAGGAAAAGGAGGATTAGTCAAAAAAATTACCAATTATATGGATCCTCGCGGTTTTGCCGTTCATCCCATTTTGCAGCCTTCTCTAGAAGAACAGAAATACCCGATTTTATGGAGATTTTGGCAAAAATTACCACCCAAAGGCAAAATTTCTTTTTTTTATCATAGTTGGTACACCCACGTTTTAGAAGATCGTTTATTTAAGCGTTTAAGCTCAGAAGATGTGCCAGGAATGATGAGGGACATCAATGCTTTTGAACGACAATTAGTTGATGATGGAGTTGCGATCGCAAAATTTTGGATTCATCTCAGTCGTAAAGAATTAAAATCTCGTCTTAAAAAATATGCTGCTGATGAACTAGATGCTTGGCGAGTTCGTCCTGAAGATTGGCAACAGGCTAAAAATTACCATCACTATCAGCAATTAGCTGAAGAAATGCTGATTTACACTAGCACTGGTGCTGCTCCTTGGACTTTGGTGGAAGGTAATTGTCGGCGTTGGGCTAAAGTAAAAGTTTTATCTCAGTTGGTGGCAAGTATTTCGGCCGTTTTATCTAAACAAGCAACTAATCAATTCACTATTCCTAATAGTCCACCACAAAGTCAATTATTATCAACTGAACCAGATTTTTTGGCTCAGGTAGATTTAAATCTTTGTTTAGAACAAGAAGAATACAAACAACAACTGCGTCGAATTCAAGTCAAACTGCATCAACTACAACTACAAATTTATCAACATCAAATACCTGTGTTGGTTTTGTTTGAAGGTTGGGATGCTGCGGGTAAAGGAGGCGCAATAAAAAGACTGACTGATACCTTAGACCCCCGTAGCTATAAAGTATCTACCTTCGCTGCACCAACCAAAGAAGAACATCAGTATCATTATCTTTGGCGTTTTTGGCGACAACTACCCCAAAGAGGCACGATTGGTATTTTTGACCGCAGTTGGTATGGTCGAGTTTTAGTAGAAAGAATTGAAAGTTTTTGTAGCGATCGCGAATGGCAACGAGCATATCAAGAAATTAATGAATTTGAAGCAATGGTGACTGGTGCTGGTTATGTCTTAGTCAAGTTTTGGCTACATATTAGTCCCGAAGAACAACTCCAACGTTTTGAACAAAGAAAAAACGATCCTTTTAAACATTACAAATTAACCGAAGAAGATTGGCGTAATCGGGAAAAATGGTCTTTGTACGAAGTAGCGATTAATCAAGCGATCGCTCGTACCAGTACTCCTGCTGCACCTTGGACAGTTATTGCTGGCAACGATAAATATTATGCTCGACTCAGTGTGATTAAAACCGTGGTAACTGCGATTGAAAGACAACTAAAAAGATGCAAGTAATGTTACAACGGATCGCTTTAGTAGTCACCTTGAGAAAGAGATTATGAGTCGACTTGTAGAAACAGTGATTGCTAGCTTACAAGATCTACTGAGCGAAGCGATCAAAGCATTACCAGGATTACTAACAGGGATCATCATTGTCTGCTTAACTCGTTATGTTGCACAATTTATTGAAAAAATAGCTGAGCGCACTGGAAAAAAAGCTCTTCGTAATCCTTCTTTACAAATTTTACTGACTAAAACTGCTCAAGTAGGAGTTTGGACTAGTGGCATTTTACTAGCTTGTGTAGTCGCTTTTCCTGGTTTAGCTCTAGGAGATATTATTGCTACTCTAGGAATTGGTACGGTAGCAATTGGATTTGCCTTTCAGGATATTGCTAAAAACTTTTTAGCAGGAATTATTCTTTTGGTTGAAGAACCTTTTCGCATGGGAGATGAAGTTGTTATTGATGACTACCAAGGTAGAGTAGAACACATTAGTATTCGGACTACGGAAATTCGGACTTATGAAGGAGAAAAAATTCTTTTACCCAATGCTACTGTTTTCACTAATGCCGTTAGAGTCAAAACAGCTTATGTCTCCAGAAGAACCGATTTAGCCGTGGGAGTCGATTATAATACGTCTTTAGCCGAAGCATCTCAAGTCTTGGCAGGCGCGATCGCGTCTGTTCCTGGTGTTTTATCGGAACCTTCACCAGAAGTTGATTTAGTTGAATTTGGTGACAGTTCAATCAATTTAATCGTGCGTTACTGGACTTTACCCCAACAAAAACAAGCCCGTCAAGTCAAAACCAAAGCAATTCTGGCAATTAAAACTGCTTTTGACGCTGCTCGAATTAATATTCCTTATCCAATCAGAACTTTATATTATTACAACCACAATCAATATCACGATTGCTTACCCGTCAAGTAGAGTACTGTTCACACTTGTAGAGGCTTAGTATATAGCAGTTCTCACGCTCTATGAGGTACATCCGTTCGATACGGATTGAGCGTTAATGGTTAATTGTTGATTATTCATCCCTCATAATTAGTAATTAGTAATTAATAACTGGTGTAGAGACGCGACATGTCGCGTCTCTACTGGTAACTACAGTTGTTTCTTCCCTGTTTATTCTCGATTTTGAAAGAAACTATTTAAATAAAGATATTGGAGCTACTATCAAAAGTTAGTTGCAACCCGAGCTTTAATACCTGGGTCTAGCCAAAAATAAGCAAAAACCACAGGGAAAGCATAATTTAGCCAAGATTTATTTTTGATTAAGGTTAAATTAAGGATAAAAATTTCTAATAAAAAAATAAAGGATTCTCTCGTAGGGGAAATACTCCAATATAACTATTAATAAGTTCGGCAATCCGTCTTAAGCCAATATTCCATTGTAACTGTTTTTGCTTCATTATGAAAATAGCAGCTTATCAGTTACAGCTTAAAATTACCAAAACCGAACTGCTGTAAATGTAGACAAATCTTGTTTAAAAAACAATTTGAACTTTCTATTGATAACTAACGTCTAAAAGAATAGTTGAATAAAGAGCAAACTTATTACAAACGCGATTTGGTTGAAACAAATTAACAAATTGTGATTAATTCTTTATTCAAACTTAATTAACAGGACTTTTAATTTATTTTAAGGAGTCATAACGGTACCAATGCCCACAGCTAAACTCAATCAAAAAAATGATAAAACCAACTACTCAGCAGATTTAGTCAGAACTTATCTGCATGAGATTGGTAGAGTACCGTTGTTAACCCACGAACAAGAAATTGTTTATGGGAAACAAGTGCAAAAAATGATGACCCTGTTAACTAAAAAAGAAAAATTGGAGCATAAACTAGGCAAAGAACTGAGTCTGAAGGAGTGGGCAAATCAAGTCAATCTGAGTGAAGCAGAACTTGACAGGGCGATAAAACAAGGACAACGGGCAAAAAGAAAAATGATCGAGGCGAATTTGCGCTTAGTAGTCGCGATCGCGAAAAAATATCAAAAGCGCAATATGGAATTTCTCGATTTGATTCAAGAAGGTAGTTTGGGTTTAGAACGAGGAGTAGAAAAATACGATCCTACTAAGGGTTATAAATTCTCTACTTACGCTTATTGGTGGATTCGTCAAGCGATCACTAGAGCGATCGCACAACAAGCTCGAACCATTCGTTTACCTATTCACATTACCGAGAAACTCAATAAAATAAAGAAAACTCAACGGGAACTTTCTCAAAAACTAGGACGTAGTGCCACTCCTGCGGAAATTGCCCAAGAGTTAGAGCTAGATACTGCACAAATTCGCGAGTATTTAAATGTAGCTCGTCAACCCATTTCTCTGGATGTGAGAGTTGGTGATAATCAGGATACAGAACTATCCGAACTCCTAGAAGACGAAGGAACATCTCCTGACAATTATGCTACTCAAGAATTATTGCGACAAGATTTGTTACATCTGATGGCAGATCTTACCCCTCAACAAAGAGAAGTTATTGCTCTGCGTTTTGGTTTAGAAGATGGTAAGGAACTATCACTTGCCAAAATTGGTCAGAGGATGAATCTTAGCCGAGAAAGAGTACGCCAGCTAGAACATCAAGCACTAGCTCAACTCAGAAGAAGAAGAGTTAACGTCCGCGATTATATCGCTAGTTAAATTTTTCTGAGCCAATTTGTAATTACCGATTGATAAGTCTTTTAGACAAAAAGTATCTATAAATCGGTTAAAAATTAAGAAAATCAACACCAACCCCTGCTAAATGTCCTAATATTTTAGCGGGGGTTCGTGGCACAATAAGCCTCATATTTAATTAATATTGTCTAGAAAGGTGTCGGCTAGACTAAAGATTATTTAAAAAGTGGTGTAGGAGTCGATAATGACACTATTAAATGAAACCTGGAATGGAAAAAATAATACAAATATCTCTTTGACTAGTAATAGTAGATTAAATGGGCTTGGTTCTGTTCCGAATGTAGAAGCAATTGAAGGCTGGTTAATTGATAAAATTGCGGAAATGTTGGCTCTAGAACCCAATCAGATAGATGTTCAACAAGAATTTAGTGAATATGGTTTGGATTCAGTAGAAGCGATTAATCTTTCAGGTGAGTTGGAAAATTACTTAGGCTGTCGTCTTTCGCCAACTCTGTTGTGGGATTATCCTAATATTGAAACTCTTGCTCAGTATTTAGCCGACACTACTACTGGCAATAAATCTAATTCAGCTAATTTCAATAACTCGATTGAGGAAGTTCAAGCAGACAATGGACGGAGTAGTTTCGATTCTCTCCCCCAAACAGAACCAGAAAAGCAATTAAATATTCCTCCAGAATATTATCGCTTTGAATCTTTTCCTGAATATCAAAAACTACAATTACAAATTCAACAAGTTGAGGCGTTAGGAAATGGCAATCCTTTCTTTATTCCTCAAGAACAAGTAGTTAATGATACAACCATTATTAATGGCAGAGAATTAATTAATTTTGCTACTTATAATTATATTGGGATGTGTGGCGATCGCGTTGTCTCTCAAGCAGCCCAAGATGCAATTGAACGCTATGGTACTTCTGCCTGTGCTAGTCGTCTTATTGCTGGAGAAAAACCAATTCATCGTCAATTAGAACAAGCGATCGCAGATTTTATTGGTAGTGAATCTAGTATTGTTTTTGTAGGTGGTCACGCTACTAATGTAACTACTATCGGTCATTTATTTGGCAATAACGATCTGATTTTGTATGATTCTCTCAGCCACAATAGTATTCTTCAAGGTTGTTTTCTGTCGGGAGCAAGTTTAGTTGCCTTTCCTCATAATGACTTTGCAGCTTTAGAAGAAATTTTGCGCGATCGCCGAGAACGTTATCAAAGGGTCTTAATTGCGATCGAAGGTGTTTATAGTACTGATGGTGACATTGCCAATCTACCTAAATTTATTGAGTTGAAAAAACGCTATAAAACTTTCTTAATGGTAGATGAAGCCCATTCGATTGGCACAATTGGTAAAACTGGGCGTGGAATCGGAGAATACTTTAATGTCAATCCCCACGATGTCGATCTGTGGATGGGTACTTTAAGCAAATCTTTTGCTAGTTGTGGCGGTTATATTGCTGGTTCTCACGCCTTGGTGGAATATCTTAAATATACTGCTCCTGGGTTTGTTTTTAGTGTGGGAATGTCGCCTCCCAATGCAGCAGCTACTTTAGCAGCAATTAATGTTTTAAAAGCCGAACCAGAAAGAGTAGCAATTCTACAAGCTAGAGCTAAATTATTTCTGGATTTAGCCAAAGAACGAGGATTAAACACAGGAATGAGCGAAAACTCTCCTGTTATTCCTATTATTGTGGGAGATTCTTTGAAGTCAATTCAACTTTCTCAAAATTTATTTAAACGGGGCATTAACGTTCCTTTTATGATTTATCCTTCTGTCCCTCAAAATGAGGCGCGTTTGCGGTTTTTTGTCACTTGCAATCACACAATCGCACAAATTCAGTTGACGGTAGATACTTTAGCAGAAGAAATCGCGAAACTTTAAACCAGATAGGTGGGCAATGCCCACCTTTTCAGTTATCAGTTATCAATTACCAATTACGAACCCATTTAATATCTTTATAAACAAGATGATACCAATTCTCAAAAGTATCTGGAGACTTAGTTGAGACTTATTCTTGACATATCGTCATTTCAGGTTTGTTATCTATCTAGCAATTTTTGATAAACGGTATGACTAGCAACTCAGGTTAATTACTCGATTAAAACAACCTGACGATCGCTTTTTTAACACAATTAATAAAAAGAAAGATCAATGTTTTCTAAATACGAACAATCTGAACTATCTCATAGCTAGGGTTTGCTTGCGATTTGGTGGAGGAAAAATGCGATCAATCTCCTTTAAATCTTCTTCTGTTAAATTAATATCCAAAGCTGCGCGGTTTTCCCTGACATGATTGAGATTGGTAGCTTTAGGAATAGAAATAACATTATCTTGTCTTAATAACCAATTCAAAGCGATTTGAGTTGGGGTAGCATGATGTTGTTTTGCGATCGCAGCTAACTTAGGATGGTTGATAAAAGCCTTTTGCTCTATAGGAGAATAAGCCATGATGGGAATGTGACGATCTTTGCACCAGGGTAATAAATCCCATTCAATACCGCGACGCATTAAGTTATAGAGAACTTGATTAGTAGCAATTACATCTCCTCCAGGTAAAGATAATGCCTCTTCCATATCATCGACATCAAAGTTACTGACACCGTAATCTAAGATTTTTCCTGCTTGTTTGAGATGTTGTAGTGCTTCTAAAGTTTCCGATAGAGGAATCGATCCGCGCCAGTGAAGTAAGTATAAGTCTATATAGTCTGTTTTGAGTCTCGATAAAGAGCGATTACAAGCTTTAATTACACCCTGGTAACTGGCATTGTAAGGATAAAATTTGCTGACTAAAAATACCTCTTCTCGACAATCAGAAATAGCCTCTGCTACTACCTTTTCTGCACCACCTTCACCATACATTTCCGCAGTATCAATTAAAGTCATTCCCAAATCTATTCCCAGACGCAGCGCATCGATTTCCGCTTGTTTTTGACTGGCTTTTTCCCCCATGCGCCACGTTCCCTGTCCGAGTATGGGTATTTCTCTTCCTGATGGTAGCTGTAGTGTTTTCATTATTTAGTTGCGAACGCCATTCTATTTTTGATTATGACGGGATTTTTGAAGAGGTGGAAAGGAGAGATCGCTACTTCTGATTCAGTATTCCTTTAGCAACCATTTCTTCAGCTAGCAATTTAGGAGAAACAACTAAGACATTCTCTACTCGTTTGCCAAACGGAAAGCCAAAATCTTTTTTATCTCCAGTAAGTAAATGGGTACATTTTTGCGCGATCGCTCCTCCTAAAATCGGAATATCTTTTGAATTTATTTCTACTGGTAAATTAAGCAATAGCTGATTAAGGGGTTTTTGATTGATGGTTAATAATCGCGATCGCCTTAAACAATCTTTCATTTAAAATAGATACAATGTAGATACAAACTAATTGTTAAAGTAAATATGTCAACAGTAGCCAAATGGGGAAATAGTCTAGCGATACGCATTCCCAAAAATATTGCCGACAAAATTAATTTAAAAGAAGGAACTGCTATTTCTATTGATGTTACTGATACCAACATTGTCATTACTCCCAAACAACCGAACTACACCCTTGAAGAATTACTCGCTGGAGCAAATAGTGAAGACTTTGAAGGAGAATATGATTGGGGAGAGCCAGTAGGTGAAGAAATCTGGGAGTAAACAATATATTCCGGACAGAGGCGATATTATTTGGCTAGATTTCAATCCTCAGATCGGACGTGAGCAAGCGGGACATCGCCCTGCTATTGTTATATCTCCGAAAAAGTTTAATTCTCTTTCTTCTCTGGTTTTTGTCTGTCCGATTAGTAGCAAAATTAAGGGATTTAGTTTTGAAGTTTTATTAACTGAACAGATGCAAACTAAAGGAGTTGTTTTAATTCATCACCTCAGAAGCGTTGACTGGAAAACTAGAGGAATTAAATTTGTGGAAACAGCACCTATCTCAATAGTTGAAGAAATATGTGCCAAGTTAAAGCCATTAATTTTCTAATCTTCTAATCCAAACATTCATCAATTCATTGACGAGTCACAAACGATCAAGGAATATCTACTCTGTAAAACTCATTGGTGAGTTAATTTGGATTTGGTTTGAGTAGTTTCTTGTCAATAGAATCAAAAAAACTTTTACTCTTTGCTATCTATGATGGAAGAGTTTAATTGGATTTCTAAATAATCTGCGATCGCTTTAGCAATACCTGGTTTGGAAATCATTTTCAGGGGTGGCGTTTGATTAGTAACTAAATAAGCAATTTGTTCGCCGTTGACACCTTTTTCATCGCCACGATTAGCTATTACTACTTGATAACCTTGATTTAATCGCGCGCGTGCTATCTCCATTAATTGTTCATGACTGATATTTTCCTGATACTTAAAAGTCACCATTTCAAGATGAGGAAATTTTGCTCTTACTTCGGCAATTACTTTAGCAGTAGGAACAAGATTAATAGTTTTTAAAACGCCACTAGGAATTTTGCCAGGAAAAACTGTTTCTGGTTGATAATCAGCTACGGCTGCGGAAAAAATACCGAAACGATAAAGTTTACTTGCTAATTCGGCTAGAACTTGTTCTCGATATTCTGCATAAGTATTAATAATTTGCTGAGGAAGAAAAGCAGGAGGCAAAAAACTACTTTTTCCGTGGATTAACTTAACATTTGCTCCTCGAAGATATAATTCTTGAGCAATTTCTATTCCAAGTTGACCAGTAAAACGATTAGTCAGAAGGCGAACATTATCAATCGGAACGGGTGTAGCTCCCCCTGTAACCAAAATTCTAATTCCTTGAAGAGATGAATTATTAACCGCTCGACACACTGCACTAACTATATCTTCTTCAGCAGGAAGATTATTTTTTCCATAATCAATCCGAGGTGGTATGATTTTGACTCCCATTGTTTGTAGCTGCTGAAGCGATTCAGTCAAAATTGAATTATGAAGACTACCATGCATAGTGGGAGCAAGTAAAATTTGGGTTTTTCCCCTCTCCATCCTGCCAATTGCTGAACCTAAAGTAGAACTAATTACTCCATCAGCAATCCCATAGCGCATTTTATTAATCGTATTATAAGTAGCTGGAGCAACTAAATAGGCAGCAAAAGGATCAGCATCGCTCAAATGTTCGGCAGCAGCAGTTAATTTTGTAACGACTGGATTAGTAGTACTCCACTCTAAAGTATCAATGGTAGTATATCTAAGAGCTTCAAGAGAAGCAAAAGCAACGACATCAGCACCCTGACGACGTAAAGCACGGGCAACAAAGGGTGCTTTCATGGCAGCAATGCTACCAGTAATTAATAAAGCAATTCTTTTTCCTTGGAGATGAGTTCCTGCTAAAGATATTTCCCTATCACCTAAATCCGATTCTGGTGGCGGACTAAAATCCCAATCTCTCATTAATTTCTAGTTCAGAAGTTTTTTATATAGTAAGGATAATTGATGAATTACCCCTACCGATTTCAAACGCATAATTTTAGATTGATAATTGTTTGCGATCGCTTTACCTAAAAATCAAGCGACTTTACTGGGTTGACGATAAGTAATTGATTTAGTTAATTGATTATTAATTTGTTCGCGGACAATTTCACGATATTCGGCAAAGTGTTCTAAATAGGCGCAGACAATCAGATAAAAAGGAAGCAAGCGAATATTATGCAGCATAATTCCTACTAAGTTACGCCAAAATTTCCAGCGTGTCGGACGAAGAATTCCCTGTCGCCAAAACAAAGTTAAAATTGCTGAAACAGCTTTGGAATCTAAACGACGTTTACCCGAATGTTTGGGAACCCCTAACTTCATAAAATAGCGATAAACCCGATCGAGATAGCGTTCTGGCTCGTAAAGTTGCCAAAAACCGTTAATATACTCTTGGGCAATTTCTTCCATCGGGCGAGTAGGAATAAAATTCATTAAAGTAGTTTGATTGATATTTGCCCCTTGATCGAGTAATCTTCCTTCTTTTTCTAAGCGATGCCAAAGCGCAGTATGAGGTAACGCCTGTAACATACTAAACATTGCCATCGGAATAGCTGTCTGTTCGACAAAACGTACAATGCGATCGCCTGCCCCTGGTTTTTCCCCATCAAAACCAATGATAAAACCTGCCATCACTTGCAATCCTGCCCTAGTAATTTTATCTACTGATTCACTAAGAGGATCGCGGGTATTTTGAAATTTTTGAGTCAAAGCTAAACTATTTTCATCGGGCGTTTCAATTCCGAGAAAGACTTTTTTAAAGCTGCAATCGACCATCAATTCCATTAATTCGGGATCTTGTGCCAAATCAACCGAAGCTTCTGTATCAAAACTAAAAGGATAGTCTTTAGCTTGCATCCATACTTTTAATTCTTTTAATAACAATTTGACATTGCGTTTATTGCCAATGAAGTTATCATCGACCATAAATACACCACCACGCCAACCCAGATTGTAGAGATGTTCTAATTCGCTCAATAATTGCTGTGGAGTTTTTGTCCGAGGTTTTCTACCATACAGAACGATGATGTCACAAAATTCGCACTGAAAAGGACAGCCCCGTGAAAACTGAACTGACATATTATCATAAGCATCAAATTCTAATAAATCGTACCGAGGTATGGGCGTTTTCGTAACGTCAGCTTTTTCAGGAGTTCTAAAGATACCTTTGGTTTCCCCTTGTTCGATTGCTTCGACAAACATCGGCAGGGTAATTTCCCCTTCATCTAGCACTAAATAATCTGTTCCTACTGCTTCTACTTCTTCGGGTGATGTGGTAGCATAAGGCCCTCCTACAGCTACTGGTTTTCCTCTTTTTTTAGCTTCTTTGATTTGAGTTAATAAATCTTCTTTCTGAACAATCATGCCAGAAATAATGATTAGTTCTGCCCAATCCCATTCTGAATCGCTAACTGAGCGAATATTTCGATCTACTAGTTTAAGTTCCCATTCTTGAGGCAAAATTGCTGCTACGGTAATTAATCCTAGGGGTGGTAGTAATACTTTACGATCTACTAAACGTAGGGTTTTTTCAAAAGACCAAAAACTTTTAGGAAATAACGGATAAATCAATAAAACTCTCATAAATAATTAAGTGTATGATGTTAACCAATAGATTAAAGTCATTTCAATTTAATTTGTTGTTAAAAGCTTATAACTTAAGAAAATATTTGTTTTTGGTTGGTCGCGCAGCGCGCCTTCGGCTGATGATGACGCGTCATCATCGGGGTTGAGACCTACGGTAGTGCGCTTCGCTTATGTTAATGGTTGATTATTCGTCCCTAATAATTAGTAATTAGTAATTAGTAATTAGTAACTGGTCACGGATAACTGTATTTAGGTGTATCTAATCAATTTAAGAATTGCTATAACTAAATTATTTTACAATCTAAATTTTCATTTTTTTGTAGATATTGATTTTTAAAGTTACATTAATTTTTAGTAAATTGACAACAATTATTTTTATTTAAACAATCAATTAAATAAATTTTATGAACCTTAAAAATAAAAGTTTGATCATACGTCCAGAAACTACTTTAGACTATGAAAGTATTTCAATAGTTAATGATTTAGCCTTTGGACAACAAAACGAAGCTAAACTAATAGATAAAATTCGTAACAGCGATCGCTATATTTCTGAACTATCTTTAGTAGCCGAACTAGAGCATAAAATCATTGGTTATATAATGTTTAGTTGGATTGATTTAGTAGCAGAAAAAAACCTTAAAGTTTTGGCTTTAGCACCCCTTGCCGTCTTACCACAATCTCAAAATCAAGGAGTAGGTAGCGCGCTGGTAAACCAAGGGTTATTAATTGCAGATAACCAAAATATACCCTTAGTAATTGTGTTAGGACATCCTAACTTTTATGCAAAATTTGGCTTTGAACCATCACTAAAGTATAACATTGAATCGCCTTTTGAGATTCCGAAAGAAGTATTTATGGTCAAACTCCTCAAAAGCTATCAACAAGATACTTGTGGTAAAGTAGTTTATCCTTCAGCTTTTAATGATTTATAAATTAAAACAAGAAGTTATACATCTTTGTCTATGACTTGAATAGGTTTAAATCTAATGCTAACTAAGAGTTGTTAGTTAAATAATCACAAGTTTTAGTCAGTTTGTTAAGTTTTCTTTACAAAAAATAGTTAAGATATTGAGTAATAATTATCAAAAAAAGATGCTCAACCTAGGTATAATTAAGCATCTTAAGTAAAACTTATGGTATTAACAAGAAATTTAAACTATTCTAATTGTCTAGTTATAGTTATTTTCTTGTAATACTAAATATACGGGTAAAGTTTTTACCTAACTAAAAAATATTGAAGCTAAAAATCATTTTGATAGGGGTTTTTTTATGGAAATTAATGACTTAACTCTATGGACAATCATTTTATTTAATGCAGGATTTTGTTTGTTTTTGCCTAGAATCGTGACGTTAAATTGGTCAAAAGTTTTTACTACTAAACCTAATTCAGCCAGCAACTAATTGAATTATCACTTCATCTTTGAAATAACTTTTTGGTTAATGCATCAAAACTGAATCTTAATTGTTTTCTGGTACAGTCTGTCCAAGTTTAGGTTCTGTACCTGCCATTAAACGTTGAATATTACTGGTGTGACGGATAATAACATAAATACCGGCGATCGCGGAAAAAACTAAATATGGTATTGGTTGATGAAGTAAAATCATGATCAGATTAACTGCGATCGCTCCTGTAATTGAACTGAGAGAAACAATCCGAGAAATTGCTAACATTATTCCAAACGCAGACAAAGTACCTAAAGCTACTAAAGGATTCATCACTAATAACACTCCCAAAGCAGTAGCAACAGATTTTCCACCAGTAAATTGCAGCCAAATCGATTTACTATGACCGATTAAAGCAGCCAAAGCAGAAACAACAATTAACCAAGGCTGCCAACTTGCGGGTACAATTTCAATAGAAGCATAGTAATAAAATAATTTAACTAATAAAATCGCGACCGCACCTTTAAGTAGATCGATGATTAAAACTGCGATTGCTGCTTCTTTACCAACACTTCTAAGTACGTTAGTCGCACCAGTACCACCAGAACCATATTCACGGATATCAATTCCTTTTAGATAACGTCCAGCTAAATAACCAGTAGGAATTGAACCTAATAAATAAGCAACAATTACAAACAACCCACCCACAATGATAGAATTCATCATAATTTTTGTATCATTTAGCAATTACCAAAGATAAATTATCAACTATTTAAGTAACTGAAGAATTAGGAATTTTCTATTTTTTGCCCAAGCAACTCTTAAGAATTGAAAATTTCTGGTTGAATCCTTGGTAACCTAAATGATGTAACTTAATATTTTTAAATTTAAATTTTTACAAAAAGTGCCAGATAACTATTATTTTGCTCCCATGGGCTGGCATGATTTGCTTTTTCGTTTAGGTATTGCTTTAATTGTTGGTACGATTATTGGTTTGGAAAGAGAAAGCAAGAATAAACCTGCTGGTCTAAGAACTAATATGTTAGTTTGTTTTGGCTCGGCTTTATTAGTTCTTGTTCCGATTGAAATTGGTGCAGCCCAACAAAATTTAGATGTTTTAGGTCGAATTATTGCTGGAATTATTACTGGTATTGGTTTTATTGGGGGAGGAACAATTTTACGGGAATCTAAAGTTAAGGGTTTGACTTCTGCTGCTACGATTTGGATGTCTTGCGTTCTGGGGATTACCATTGGTTGTGGTTTATGGTTATTAGGATTGGGGGGAGCTTTAGTAACTTTTATAATTTTGTCTGTTTTTTCTAAATGGGAAGATTATCTCTAGAATTGCAAATTAGTCTTAATTTTGTCGGGTTTTGCGCTTGATAATCCACGAGCCAGTCATAATAATGAGTGCCACAATGACAATAGTAGAAATTGGCCCAAGAAACTTTTTCACTTGCTCGTAATTTTCCCCTAATAAATATCCTGCATAGGTTAACAAACTCACCCAAACAGCAGTCCCAATAGTTGAATAGATTAGAAAAGTCCAGAAAGACATTCTATTAATTCCAGCAGGTACAGAAATATAAGTGCGAATTCCTGGAACAAGTCGACCCAAACCTGTGGCTAAATTACCTCGACGATCAAACCATTGTTTGGCTTGGAGAACATCTTCACCAGAAACAGTTAACCACTGACCGTATTTATCAGCCAGAAATTGAATTCGCTTCAAGCCTAAACGTTTACCTAAATAATACCAAGGTAACGCGCCTAAAATTGAACCAATTATTCCTGCACCAACTACATGAGCAAAGTCTAGTTTACCTTGGGTGACGACAAACCCTGCTAGGGGCATAATTAGCTCAGAAGGAATAGGTGGAAAAACGTTTTCTAGAAACATTAAAAATCCAATCCCAAAATAGCCAAGAGAGTTAACTGTATTTACAATCCATTCAAGCATGAGTTTTTTATGTGATTGTTTTGTAGGGATGTAGAGACAACCGATTCATCTCTCCCCTGAAAGGGTATTTTAACCGTAGACAATATGTTTGCTCTTCTTAAAAAAGAGAGACTACATATATACAGAAAATTGACAAGTATAGCAGTACAAAGAAAGATTAGGACATTATTGTAAATCGTAGGGGCGTTCTTGCCAATCGCCCTGACAAGATTTGCGTGTCCTAACCTAAATACGTAGTGTTATAGTTAGGATAATTAAATTTTTGTCTAAATTAATCAAATAAAACTGAAATATTTGCCCAATTTTTAGCGAAATTAACTATAAAATTGTGGTTTTTTCCTTCTTGCTCTAATCCGAATCAAAAGCTTCTTCTTTGACTTCTGGTTGTTGGTGAAGAATCTCTTGATGGTTAATTCCCGCTTTAGCACCTGCCACTAACAAAGCTACTTCCATCGGATCGCCAATTACCTTGTTTTCTTGTCGATCCTGTTCATGGGGTAAGACAGCATTGTTACACAACACGGCAACTTCTAAAAGTGCTTTGAGGGTTTCTTGGGAATCAGGTTCAATTCTGTTACCTTCTAAATTAAATTCCCCTTGGGCTGCCAATCCTTCTCCCGTAACTTCAATCCTGCCTTGAGCCACTGCAATTTCTGTCACTGTCATGCGGTTCTCGGTTAAAGTACCTGTTTTATCAATAAAAACACACTAGTTGCTCCCAAGGTTTCTACCGCAGAAAGACGATTAATTAAAGCATTACGTTTTGCCATGCGCCACATTCCTCGTGCCAAGGCAACCGTTGCCACAATCGGTAATTCTTCTGGTACAGCGGCCACCGACAGTGCGATCGCTGTTTCAACCATGACATATAAATCTCTACCACCAAGAGTTCCCACTACAACTATAACAGTCGCGATCGCAAGTGTAATCCAAATTAACCTGCGTCCCAAACTATCGAGTCGTTTTTCTAAAGGAGTAACTTCTTCTTCTGCTTCGGCAGTAAGGGAAGAAATATGACCTAATTCAGTATCCATCCCAATTGCCACAACTACTCCTTCCCCCGAACCTCTAGTAATTGCCGTGCCTTTAAACAACATATTGGTGCGCTCGGCAAGAGGTAATTCTCGTTTGAAGAAGAACTAGCTACCTCTAAATTGATTGGGTTGGCTTTGGTAGACATAAGTTTGGGCCTATTATTTCAGAACTAGATCATTCCCAGATCCATACCTGTATAGGGATATTTAGTTGGTGCATAGTAAATGTTCCAGTCTCTAATCAGCCGATTTTGTAAAATAGCTTCTGCTTTCTTGACCTCGCTTTCAGTTCCTTCCAACATCACCACATAGTTACCTTGGGAAAGCAGATCTTTGTAGTATTGAGCTTGATCTTCAGGTAAACCCCAACCTACCAATGCTCCAATCACACCACCGCCTGCTGCACCAACACCACTACCTAATAAAGTGTTGGCTAAGACAATTCCTACTTCGGCTGCTGCACCAAGTCCTGGAATTGCCACTACACCTAAACCTCCCAACAAACCTAAAAAACTACCAATTAAAGTACCACCAGTAGCTCCTGCGATCGCACCTTCTTGAACTTGTTGCTCAACTGAACTTACTTCTTTTCCACCCATAGGCTCTTGCGAATCAGCATTTTGAGCAATCACAGAAATTTTATCCATGTTGAAACCTGAATCTCTCAATTCTATAAGAGCAATTTCAGCATGTTCACGAGTAGGAAAAGTACCGAGCGCGTGTTGATATTGTTCACTAGCCATTATTGTTTTCTCTTCAATTAATTCTGTTTCAATTTTGCTCTTCCAATTATGAATAAATCATCTTTCTGTAGAGGTAAAAACTGAACCCCAGAATAATTATGAGAGAAAGTTTTTAGAAGTAAACTATTTGGACTTTTGTTGAAAGCGATCGCTCTTATTCGACCAATAGTCAGCGCATTCGATAGATTCGGTTGTCGAAACTCTGGATGGATGTAATGCACATTTAAGATAGGGATTATGAGAAAAAAACCGACAATTTTTACAAGTAGTTTGCTCGTCAGTTTCAAACAATGAACGGTCTTTAATTTTAGTTAAATTAATTTTTCGATAAAAGCCGAGTATCGCTGCTAATACCAATAAACCTCCAGGAATTACGATTAATGCTGCTGGTGGAACAGCCAAATTTTCACCGGTATTTCTATTGATATTGCTTGGTTCGCTAATAACTGCTTCTTGTTTACTTTGGGGATTAGGAATATTTAAAAATTGATAATTCATGATTTACACAATTTAACTCTATTTAAGAAATTATCAAAAAGTTAATCTCAATTTATTTGCTATATTGATTTGTTAAAAAATTGATTTTTAATATTCAATCTTTAATAATATTTTATTTAAAATACAAATTATTCTTCTTTTAAGACTGACTAGTTGTTAATATTTTGTTTTATTGCTATCATTTTTTATTTTAAACAAAAATGTCAAGGAACAAATCAACAACGACAAAAAATTTATTTTTTCTTAATTTATCATATAAATATTAAAAAATAAAACGATTTTTCTCTGACAAAAGTATTAAAATATTTTTAGTTTAAATCTAACTTAAGATATATTTTTTTAGACACGATTTTTTTTTATATTAACAATAATAAATTTCAATTGCAGTTCAAATACAAAATCAAAATTACATCATATTAAAACTTGATTCTCAAGTAATTAAATTTTTTAAATAGCAACTAGAGGTATTGCCAAGATGCAAACTAATGAACGTCGTCCTACTCCTGAAGATATTCCTGGTCAAAAATTAGATTATCCTGCCTCTCAAAGAGAGATGACACCTCAACCCGATAGCGATCTTTCTAACTACAGTCCAGCAAATAAATTGTCAGGAAAAGTTGCCATCATTACTGGTGGAGACTCGGGAATTGGAAGAGCAGTGGCGATCGCTTATGCAATGGAAGGCGCAGAAGTTGCTATTTTCTATAATGAAAATGATCAAGATGCTCAAGATACCAAAAAGATGGTCAAGGAAATTGGCAATAAAGACTGTCTTGTTCTCAAAGGTGATGTTCGTAACTATGAAGACTGCCAAACTGCCATCCAACAAGTTATAGACCGCTTTGGCAAACTTAATATTTTGGTTAATAATGCTGCTTATCAAATGACTCAGCAAAAATTTGAAGACATTTCTTTAGAACAGTTTCGTCGCACGATGGAAACTAATGTATTTGGTTATTTTTATATGGTCAAAGCAGCCCTTGCTCATTTACAAGCAGGAGATGTAATTATTAACACAGGTAGTATTGTCGGTAAAATGGGTAAAGGAATGCTAGTTGATTATGCTACTTCAAAAGGTGCGGTACATACCTTTACAAAATCTCTCGCTTTAAATTTAGGCGATCGCGGTATTCGAGTTAATTCTGTAGTTCCAGGACCAGTTTGGACTCCTAATATTCCTGCTACTATGCCAATAGACAAAGTAGATAATTACGACACCGATGGCATTCTTAAACGAGCAGCACAACCAGAAGAACTTGCACCAGCTTACGTTTTCCTAGCTTCTTCAGATAGTAGTTTTGTAACTGGTGCATTATATGACGTTACTGGCGGACAACTAGCTGCTTAAGGCGATCGCAATTGTTGAATTTTTTGATTCAATTTCTCTGCGGAACTGAGTAATTGAGTTTGTGCGACCGCAGTTTGTTCTCCTGAGGCTAACCATTTCAGATTAACTGTCTGATTTACTGCCTCTGCATCTCCAATTACTAAACAAGCTACTGCACCACTGCGGTCTGCTCGTTTAAACTGTTTACCAAAAGCACTACCACTTAAATCTAATTCCACCGTAAAATTAAGACTACGTAGTTTTTGGCTTAAAACCAAAGCCTGTGCTTCTGCTTGTTTACCTCTAGAAATTAAATAAAAATCAGGTTGATGAACAGGTGCTTGTTGTAACTGTTTAAGCAGTAAAACCAGCCGTTCCATCCCAATTGCCCAACCCACAGCAGGAGTATCAGGGCCATTTAATTCGGCAACTAAACCATCGTAACGACCACCACCACAAACAGTTGCTTGCGCCCCTAAATCATCTGATTTTATTTCAAAGGCAGTGTGAGTGTAGTAGTCTAAACCTCTAACTAAACAGTGATTAATTTGATACTCAATCCCCAAATCAGTTAGTAACTGTTGAACGGTATCGAAGTGTCTTTTAGATTCATCTCCCAAATGCTCGATAATTTTAGGAGCATTTTGAGCTATTTTTTGAGTTTTCTCATCCTTACTATCTAAAATTCTTAAGGGGTTACGAGTTAAACGGTCTTGAGAATCTTGGTCTAACTCCTGCTTGTAAGGAATCAAATAATGAACTAAAGCCTCTCGATAGTTTTGACGATCCTCACCATTACCGACCGAATTGAGATCGAGTTTTAAACTTTTTAAGCCTAAACTTTGTAGTAAATCAGTAGCCAAAGCAATTACTTCTACATCAGCGCGAGGAGAAGAACTACCCAACAACTCCAAACCAATCTGATGAAACTGTCGCTGACGACCAGCTTGAGGACGTTCATATCGAAACATAGCCCCAGTGTACCAAAGACGTTGTACTCCACCTTGGGCATAAAGATTATTCTCAATAAAAGAGCGTACTACTCCTGCTGTACCTTCAGGACGAAGCGTAATCGATTTATCGCCACCTCTGCTGGTAAAAGTGTACATTTCTTTCCCCACTACATCGGTCGCTTCACCAATTCCTCTCTCAAATAAATCAGTTTGCTCAAAAATAGGAGTCCGAATTTCTTGATAAACCGCCTTGGCAAGAATTTCTCTAGCTTTATCTTCGATTAACTGCCAATAACCAACTTCTTCAGGCAGTATATCTTTTGTTCCTCTTAATGCTTGAATTGCTCCCATTTTTTTCAGTTATCAGTAAACAGTTATTCAGTAGGGGCGTATAAACTCTGGAAGAAAACTCCAGAGACAGCCTCTTGCGAACCGCCGTTCGCCCGTACCTCAGTTATCAGTATCTCAAGAACTACGGATTTTAATTCAAATTAGCTCTAATTCAATTGATGTCCAGTCAGTTTGACAAATATATCTTCTAAATTAGAATCACGTACCATGACACCCGTTTTATCAGGTAAAGAATCGAGATATTGATTTGCTTGAGCTACAGTAGGGAAAAATTGATAATCAATGCGGTCGCCTTGTTGTTTAACCACAATAGCTTTACCATAATGGAAACGAAACTGCTCAAGTGTACCTAATTCAATTAGTTTACCTCGATCCATAATCCCAATGCGATCGCATAAAAATTCTACTTCCTCCATATAGTGAGTAGTCAATAGAATAGTCATACCCTGCTGATTAAGATCTTGAATGATTTCCCAGAGACGACGACGAGTTTGTGGATCTAACCCTACTGTCGGTTCATCTAAAAACAGAACACTTGGTTGATGAAGTAAAGCTCTAGCAATCTGTAAACGGCGTTTCATCCCACCAGAAAGAGTTTTGACTAAAGCATCTTTTTTATTTTCTAAGGCGACATATTCTAACCAGCGATTGATTCTTTGCTGTCTTTCGGGGTTAGGGATATGATGCATTCGCCCATGAAACTCTAAATTTTCCCAAACCGAAAGCTCTCCATCTACACTAAGTTGTTGTAAAACAACACCAATGTTTCGCTTGACTAAAGTTGAATGATGCGTTATATCATAACCAGCTATTTGAATTTTACCCTTACTAGGTTTGGAGAGAGTAATTAACATTTTAATCGTAGTAGATTTTCCCGCTCCATTTGGTCCAAGTAGACCAAATATTTCTCCTTTTTTAATTGAAAAAGAAAGATTATCAACTACAGATACTTGATTATAAATTTTATAAACGTTTTCTAAAGCAACGGCCGTCATTGATCTGCTTAATTTTTATATTTTTAAGTTAGATTACAACAAGACAATGTTATGATTTTGCCAACCATATTTATTTAATTCAAACTACTAATAACTAATGTAAATTAATCAGTTAATCAAGTTAATCAAAAATCACATTATCTAAATCGTCTTCTATTGGTTCAATTTCTGTTAAAGTTTGCCAGCCAGCTTGCCAGAGAGAACGATCTTTTAATTGTAGAGCATTAATCCAAAAACGAGTTTGAGGATCGCAAGAAGCTACCATTTCAGCAAAAATCCATTTACCTCGATTTTGTCGATTGATAACTTGAAAATGCCTCCAACCCCAGGTTTTTTGGTTTGCTGTCCACTTAGAACCAAGTAAATAAGGGAACTTTTGTTTTTGTTTTTTCGACATTTTAACTTCTAGCAATAATAATGATAATCTAGTCGCAATAATGTATTTTACTAATTGTGATCTTTTTATGAAGATAAACTCTGTTGTTCAACAATTATTTATAAATCAAGTGTATCAAGTCCCTGCACTCGCAGTAGCTTTATTACTATCGGCTCAATTAACTCCAGCAATTGCTCAAGAAAATACAACTTTATCTCCAAATGGTAATAGTAGTAATACAGGAGCAACAACTAATTCTTCTTCAAGTGGCAATTCTAATTTTTCAGTTAGTGAAACTGATTATACCCTTGGCGCGGGTGACCAAATTAGATTAGATATTTTTCAAGTTGCAGAATATAGTGGTGAATATCCAGTTTTAGTAGACGGAACAATTAGTCTTCCTTTAGTAGGCAGAGTTAATGTTAGTGGTTTAACTCTTAAAGAAACATCTGAATTAGTTTCTGAAAAATATAAACTTTATTTAAAACGTCCTGTAGTTACTGTTGGTTTGCTTGCTCCTCGCCCCCTCAAAATCGGAGTTTCGGGAGAAGTAGATAATCCTGGTTCTTACGAGTTTGCTCTTAGTACAGAAAACAACAAATTTCCTTCTGTTACTGACATGATTGAACAAGCTGGAGGTATTACTACTTTAGCCGACGTTCGTAACGTTCAAGTTAAAAGAACTATCCAAGGTAGAGAAACTACTTTTAATTCCGATTTGTGGGCTTTATTAACTCAAGGTAGATTAAATCAAGATATATCGCTACGCGATGGAGATACGATTTTTATTCCAACTGTAGCAGAAATTAATTCTGACGAACTAAATAGATTATCTCAAGCGAGTTTTGGTCTACAAACCGACCAACCAATTAAAGTTGCTGTAGTAGGGGAAATTTATCGTCCTGGTTCTTATACAGTTCAACCAGAAAAATTAGCTAATAATAGTAATACTCAAAGTGCCAAGGAAGGTTCTGTACCTCCTAGACTTACTCAAGCAATTGGCGTAGCAGGAGGAATTAAACCTTTAGCGAATGTAAAGGAAGTACAGGTAAAACGTAAAGCTTGGGATGGGACAGAAAAACTCATTGCTGTAGATCTATGGAGTCTAATCCAAGAGGGTAGCTCGGGTCAAGACGTTATTCTTCAAGAAGGAGATACTATCGTTATTCCTCAAGCTGAGCAACTAGCTGCAGAAGATTCAGAACAATTAGCTGCTGCTAGCTTTTCTCCTGGAGCAATCAAAGTTAATGTTGTAGGTGAAGTTGCTACTCCAGGGCCAGTAGAAGTTCCACCCAATACCCCATTAAACCAAGCGATCTTAGCAGCAGGTGGCTTTAATAATCAACGTGCTAAGACAGGCAATGTGGAATTAGTTAGACTTAACCCTAACGGTACAGTCACCAAACGTCAAATTCAAGTAGATTTTGCTAGTGGCATTAATGATGAAAATAATCCTACTTTGAGAAATAATGACGTTGTTGTAGTTAGTCGTTCGGGATTGGCTAAGGTAGGTGATACTGCCGGTTCTATATTTAATCCTATTGGGGGAGCTTTAGGTGTTTTAAGATTTATGTTTGGGTTCTAAAAACCTTTTCTATCAAATTATGCTGCTCTTACTCTGACATAATTATTAGAGCAGCATTAAATCAAGTTCAATATCCTGAAAGATTCCGTGTTGTGAGGAATATCAATAATGCAAAATGCGGGCTCTGATCGCTCTGTTTATCTCAATAAAATCAATGGCAATGGTCATGGCAATGGTAATTATTTATATTCTATGCCTCCTGTCATCGATAATACTGCGATTGAAGAAAATGAAGACAGTATCGATCTGCGTCAACTTTTAAACGTAGTTAAACATCGTTTACGCCTAATTACTGCTGTAACACTTGGAGTTACAACTCTAACCGCTCTGTGGACATTTACTCAAGAACCTAAGTATCGTGGTAGTTTTCAAGTTCTAGTAGAACCAGTTACTAACGAACAAAGAGGAGAAAATTCCTTAGAAAATCCTCTAACTATTTTGGGGGGAGAATGGCAAGGCTTGGATTACGATACTCAAATTGAAGTCTTGCGTAGTCCAAACGTAATGACTCCGATCGTTAATACTTTAGAGCAAAAATATCCTGAAATTACTTACGATGAATTAATTAGGGAAAATAGATCTCCCTTAAAAATTGAGCGGATCGACGAAACTAAAATTTTAGAGATATCTTATACTGACCCTGATCCTCAAAAAATTCAATTTGTTTTAAATAATCTATCTCAAGCTTATTTAACTTATTCCTTAGAAGAAAGAAGAGTCGAAGTTAAACAAGGAATCGAGTTTGTTAAACAACAATTACCTGGAGTTAGAGCTAGAGTAGATGAGTTACAGGAAAAACTACAAAACTTTCGCCAAAAATATAATCTTCTCGATCCCCAGCAACAAGCAAGTCTTTTATCCAGAAATTTAGTTGATTTTGAAGAAAAGTTTTTTGAAGTCAAAACTAAACTTAATGAAACTAGATCTTTATACGCTAATTTACAGAGACAAATTGGCTTAGAACCCAATCAGGCGATCGCTGGTAGCTATTTAAGTGAATCTCCTCGTTATCAAAACTTACTAAACGAATTACAACAAGTAGAAGTAGAATTAGCCAAAGAATCGGCTCGTTTTCAACCAGCCAACCCGGTAGTTCAAGCTCTTGAAGACAAACGACAAGAGTTACTTCCTTTATTGCAACAAGAAGCAATTAGGGTTTTGGGAGATAAATTTTCTCAAGACATCCAAGATTCTTCTTCTTTAGCTTCTCCTAGTAGTCTTCGCTTAGAATTAAATAAGCAGTTTATTAATACAGCTAATGAGATTGAAACGTTGGAATTGCGTGAACAAGCATTACAACAAGCGATCGCACAATTAAATGGCTTAACTAAACAAATGCCTGTGATTGCTCGTCAATACACCGATATACAACGTCAACTAATTGTTGCGACAGAAAGTTTAAACCGTTTTCTAGAAGCAGAAGAAAAACTTCAACTCCAAGCTGCTCAACAAGCTTTACCTTGGCAATTAATCGCTAAACCTTTACTAGAAGAAAATCCTGTTTCTCCTAATCCTCCTCGTAATCTAGCATTAGGTTTAATTGGCGGAATTTGTCTAGGATTAGGTGCTGCTTTACTGGCAGAACGTTTAGATCCTGTTTTCCACGACACAGAAGAATTAAAAGATGCTGTTAAATTACCACTCTTAGGTTCTATTCCTTTACAAAAAGAATTAAAACCTCTTGAATTATTGACAACAGCAGAAACTAAACCAGTCGGTTTACCTCAGTTGCAAATTGGTGATAGTGTTCTCAATTTAACCTCTCAAACTGAAGAAAAAGCAACTTCAAGAGGTCAACGTAATTGGTATAATGCCTCTCCGTTTTTAGAAGCATTTCGTTCTCTCAGTACCAATATTAAACTATTAGGTTCCGATAGTCCGATTAATTCAATTGTAATTAGTTCTTCAATTCCTTCTGAAGGTAAATCAACGATTTCTTCTCATCTTGCTCAAGCAGCAGCAGCAATGGGACAAAAAGTCTTGTTAATCGATGCTGATTTACGTCGTCCTCAAGTTCATCGCTGGATGGGATTAGAAAACAAAGACGGATTAAGCAATGTCTTGGCAACTGGTTTAGATGTCAACGCAGCTATTCAAAAAGTTCCTCATTGGGATAATTTATCTGTTATGACAGCAGGAGATATTCCTCCAGATCCAACTCGCTTGCTCTCTTCTAAACGGATGCAAGATTTGATGGAACAATTAAAAAATGAAGGTCAATACGATTTTATTATTTATGATACTCCTCCAATTCTAGGATTTGCTGATGGAAGAATTCTGGCTGGTCGTACTAATGGAGTAGTATTAGTCATCAGAATGAATAAAACTGACCGCTCTTTACTGAAACAAAACATTGATAATTTGAAAATGTCTAATTTCCCAGTTTTGGGAATTATAGCCAATCAGGTTAATCGTAGTTCTAATGGTTCTTACTACTATCATCATTATTACGCGGAGCGAGACGAATCAAACAGTTAGAAGTTATGTGATTGGTGGGAAAAGACAGGAGGAAAAGACAAGTTAGAAGCAAGTAAGTTTATTTAGACCGATTAACGGACTCGATCTAAAACTCTGTCCTCGCTAAATGCGAACTCAATCAAACACTCGCTCTCCAGAACATTAACAACAGGCGTTGATGAGTTTGTCTTTTCCAAAAAATGTGCAATTGAGCTACGCATAAGTTTACTATTAATTGTAAAGATATATTGCAATTTTTGCTTCAGGGCAAATAGATCAGTAAAGTCGTGGATACAACAATTATTTCTTCTACTTTCCTACTAACCATATTAATGACAGTAGGATTATTTTTCTTTATTCGAGCTTCGGTTAAAGACCGTACTAAAAAAATTCAATTTTTATCAACTGAATCAGAGGAAATTTTATGGCAAAAATTACAACAATACTTTGAAACAAGAGCTTATCGAGTAATTGATTGGAATCAAGAACAAAAACAAGTTACCTTAGAAGGCTTTGTGCAGCCTAGTTGGTTTTTAGCAATTTTTTTGACAATTCTAGCTGGGATAGGATTATCTTGTCTGGCGTTAGTAATTTTCTGGGTTTATCCCACTGTAGGTAATTTAGTTTGGGGACTCATTATTTTAGCGCCCCTTGCAGGTATTTTTTATTGGCAAAAAGCAGGAAGATTAGAACAGGTTTCCTTATCAATCCAAACAGATTTAAAGTTGAAACCAAACCAATCAAATCTTTTAACCGTAACTGCTCATCGAGATGAATTACTTCAATTGCAACAGAATTTATCTTTGCAACTAGTTGAGTAATATACCTTAGTACTAAAAATAGAGACGCTTTAATTATTAACAACGTCTCTATTAGTTTTATAAAAAAAGACCAATTGATTGAGAATATCTCTCAACGACTGCTGGTAACTGCAACAGTTTTTTTCTTATCTTGTTCTTTAATTTCTAAAGATTGCAAACTAGGGAAAAGAAAATGATTTTCCTCAACATATTGCGCACCAAATAAACCTTTTTCTGCCCAAAAGTATCGATCTGTGGTATGCTCGTTTCTTCTGACTACTAATAAAGCTGGAGGAGCAATCCCCAAAGAGGCAATATATTTACGAGCTGCTGTTACTGGTTTATCATTGCCACTTTCAATATTATAATGAGGGACTAGCTCTAAAATTTTACGTCCTTCTTGACGACGGCGGCTTTTACGTTTACGTTTTCTTGCCAACCCAGCACCTCCTATTTTTACCCTAAAACCTGTATTTATAGTTACAAAACCCGAGCAAATTGTATCGTGATAAGCAAAAAAAATCAACTATCTAAACGTCTCGATTAAGCCAAGGCAATTGTTGTAATATCTCAAGGTAGTTTAATCTTTTGACATACTAACGAACCTCAAAAAAAAGATATAAAAATTAATAAAGCTTAGTTGAAGTTCCCTCAAATTATTGTTCGACTACGATTTGTGTTTCTCGATGTCTTATTCTTTTATTTCTGCTAGTGCCGAATTTACTGCTCTGTGTCAATCTCAACTAGAATTACTTAGTCGAGGGGTGGGAGCAGTTTGGAGTGCCGTTTATTTAACTGAAGAACTAGTAGAAAATAAACAAGGAAGATTAGTTCCTTTAGCGATTTATCCTCGAAATTTAATGCAGCAAGGACAAGAATTGCCTCCTGTTAGTCTCACTAACAATTTACAACAACTAACAACTCAAGTTCAATTATCTTCTCTTCCTTTACTTCAAGGAACAATTGTCGAAAAACAGATTATTAATCCAGAAAAAAAACTAGATTCTGAGGTTAAAAAACAGTTAGTGTTACCCTTAATCTATGACACAAGGGTGATGGGTGTATTAGTAACTCAAAAAGATGAAGATTGGCAACCGCAAGAATTAGAACAAATTGAAAAAATAGCTCAAACTTTAGCACTTGCTCGTTTTTTAGATCATCGCTATCAATGGTATCAAAAACAATTAGCGAAACAAGAATCTTTACGTCAAATTGAGCAAGATAGATTAGATGATTTATTGCATCAAATACGCAATCCACTCACTGCTTTAAGAACTTTTAGTAAGCTTTTAATTAAAAGGTTGTTACCAGAAGATCGAAACCAATCGGTTGCTAAAAGTATTTTACGAGAAAGCGATCGCTTACAGGAATTATTAGAACAATTTGAAACAGAAACTCAACAAAAAGAAGAAGAAAATAAGGCGTTAACTTTAAGTACAACTTCTGTACGTTTAACAACTGATCTTCCTCAATCTAGTCATTTTTTACTGCCTGGTAATATTTCTGAATTAGAAGCAGTATCGATTTTAGAGGTTTTAAAAATTTTATTGATTTCTTTACAGGAAATTGCAGCAGAACAAGAAATAGAATTAATTGCTGAACTACCTCAAAATTTACCATTGGTAATAGCTAATGCTAAAGCTTTAAGAGAAGTTTTAAATAATTTAATTGACAATGCATTGAAATATACTCCAACTGGGGGAAAAGTTGTAATTTATATAATTGAAAAACAAGAGCAACCGGAGCAAAGTTGGTTAGGAATTGCCATTAGTGATAGTGGTTATGGTATTCCTTTTGAAGAGCAACCCAAAATTTTTGAACGTCATTATCGTGGCATACAAGCTCAAAGCGATATTCCTGGGAGTGGTTTAGGATTAGCGATCGCCAAAGATTTAGTTGAAAAAATGGGAGGAAAAATTGAAATAATTAGTCCTAATCAGCTTGGAAAAAACACTAGCTTACCAGGGACAACTATGATTGTTTGGTTAGTTGTTGCTTCAGAAAACTAGTCTTCACTTAACAATTAATCCTCTAACCAAAAAAAATGCTCAACTATCCCTTGACACCGCTACCAATGTCAGTAGGAATAATGTATCTTTGAACTAACAGAAATAACAACAAAATTGGTGCGATCGAAATAACCGAACCAGCAGCAATCAATCGCCAATCTAGAGAAAAAGTTCCCGCAAGATTAGCCACACCAATAGGCAAAGTATAATATTCAGGGCGGTCAAGAACAACTAAAGGCCAAAGAAAATCACTCCAAGAACCAATAAAAACAAAGATAGCTAGCGTAACTAAAGCAGGACGAATAGCAGGAAGCATAATATGCCACCAAATACCTAATTCCGAACAACCATCGATTCTAGCTGCTTCTTCCAACTCTTTCGGCACACCTTGAAATGCTTGTCGTAATAAGAAAATGCCAAAAGCAGAAGCTAAATTGGGAAAAATAACCCCCAAATAAGTATTTCTTAAACCTAGATTAACTACTAAAATATAAAGGGGAATCATCACAATTTGGAAAGGAATCATAATAGTAGCAACTACCAACGCAAAGATAATATTTCTGCCTCGAAAATTGAGACGCGCTAAGGGGTAAGCTGCTAAAGAGCAAAATAATAAATTTAATCCTACCGTTAATCCAGCTACGATCGCACTATTAAGAAGATAAGTACCAAAAGGATAAGTCTGCCAAACTGACAGAAAATTTTTAAAAGTTGGTTGCCGAGGCAATAATTGAGGTGGGAAACTAAAGATATCTTCGGTTGGAGATTTAAACGAAGTACCGACTAACCATAATAAAGGAAACAACATAATTACAGCGATCGCAATTAAACTAACATAGGTCGCTAAAGACTTTTTTGCTATCATCACTCATCCTTTGTATTTAATTGAAATATTGAAATAATTGTCAATTTTGACAACTAAATTTACTGTTAGCTATATCCTATCGATTAGAAAAACCTTCTATAAAAAACATGAAAAATTGGAAATTAAAACAAAAATTTACAATCTTCCTATTAGCAATTTTGCTGATTGGACTAACTTTAGTTGGTGGCGCATTAGCTACTGTTCTTAAACTTGCTACAGAAAACGAAATTGCTTCTCAGGCTTTAATTCTAATGGAAACAATGAACTCGGTGCGGGAATATACCAATAATCAAATTAAACCAGAATTAATTGACCGAATTGACACAGAATTTTTACCAGAAACTATTCCTGCTTATTCTGCTAGAGAAGTCTTTGAAACTTTAAGACAGAAAAATACTAATTATCGCGATTTCTTCTATAAAGAGGCTACCATTAATCCATCTAATTTAAGAGATAAAGCCGATAATTTTGAAAAAGGATTAGTTGAAAAATTTATTACTAATAAAAATAACAAAGAATTAACTGGATTTCGCTCTGCTCCTAGTGGCAAATTATTTTATATTGCTCGTCCCATTCAAATTACCCAAGCAAGTTGTTTAGAATGTCACAGTACTCCCGAAGCTGCACCTCCTAGTGTGATCGAAAGATACGGTTCAGTCAACGGCATGGGTTGGAAACTGAATGAGATTGTAGGAGCTCAAACAATTTCTGTCCCTGCCAAAACAGTATTTGAGCGCGCTCGTCAATCTTTTATTTTGATTATGGCAATTATCTCTTTAGTTTTTATTGCAGTTATTCTACTCGTAAATTACTTGCTAAATCGTAATGTAATTCGTCCTTTAAATAGAATGGCAAGAGTAGCTGAAGAAGTAAGTACAGGTAATATGGATGCAGAATTTGCACAAACTTCTAAAGACGAAATTGGCAATTTAGCAGAAGCTTTTAAACGGATGAAATTAAGTTTAGCAATGGCAATGAGCCGACTTAGTCAAATCAATAAATATAAAAGAGAGCAATAAAGTTATTTTAAGATAATAATTTTCGTTTAAATTGAATTGCTTGTTGAGCATCGGGTATTTGTTCTGCTAGTGCATCAATCAAAGCTTCGGGAGATCTCGGCGCGTATTGAATTAAAATTTCTTCTACTATCAACGATGCCATTGGCCCAATACAATAAGCTAAATCTTGCTGACATCGTTTAATAAATTTGGGATCGAGCGAAGCTACAGGAGTGGAATTAGCTCTAGATGAACTAATTGATGTTTCCTGAGGATTCTGAGGTTGATTTGATAATCTTCTTTGATCAGATTGGGTAGAATTAACAATCATCGTCTCTTCCAAAGGATTGGTAGAAGAATTTGATGGTGACCAATCATTAACTAATTTAGTTTCTTCAATTAATGGTAACGGTTGAGCAGAAGATTGTGGAGATGAAGTAGAAGGTTTAATATTTTCTACTAATCTTGTTTCCTCTACTGAATGAAAAGAAGCAGATGAACGAGGTGAAACGGGAGTCGAAGCAGAACTAACAATAATAGTGTCTTCGTTTTGCAGTGGAATTGGTTGAGGATTTATTTGTGAGGGCGAAGAAGTCGGAAATGTCAAAGGTTGACCATGATTAAGTTGTTGAAGATTGAGTAAAACTTCTTGTACAGACTGATAACGTTGTAGCGGTCGGTCGGCAGTCATTTTATCCAGAATTTTACCAAATGCCGAGCTAACAGTGACATAATTACGCCATTGCCATTCCAAAGAATATTGGTCAAGCAACATAGTTGGTTCTCTTCCTGTTAACAAAACAATTGCTGTGACTCCTAAGGAATAAAGATCGCTACTAGGAGAACAACGACCCATACTAATCTGTTCTCTAGGAGCATAGCCAATTTTGCCCACAAAAGACATTTTCCCCACATAGGATTGATGATGAGAACTAGTTTGTTCTTCTAATAAAGAAATGTTAGTTAGTTTTCCTACACCAAAATCAATCAGGACTGGTAGTTCTTCACCATTAGGTTTCATAATATTGTCAGGAGAAATATCGCGATGAATAATACCACGTTGGTGAATATACTCTAAAACTGGTAATAAATTCATCAACCATTGAATTACCTCTGGTTCAGCAAAACTTGTACCCTGTTGTCTTCTTTGTTTGAGTAAAGCAGAATAAGTCTGACCATTAACGTACTCTTGAACTAAAAAAAGTCGTCCTTGTCCTTCAAAACAAGCTAAAAACTTAGGAATTTGAGGATGGATAATTTGATGTAAAATTTTAGCTTCTCGTTTAAAAAGTTCTCTTGATTTTTCTAGGTCGTATTGCCCAGAACCAAAAGGAGCAAATTCTTTTAAAACACAAGGTTCGTTAAAACGATGGGTATCAAAGGCGAGATAAGTACGGCCTAATCCACCTTGACCTAAAATTTTCTGAATCAGATAACGATTGTCAATAATTGTGCCAAAAGGTATCTCCTCTTTACCTACTATTGAGTTAGACATTCTTTTCAAACTCCCGACTGGTATTGCTGCTGCTATTTTTATTTAACCCTCTACAGCTAATTTAACTTAACTTTCAAGGTATTTTTTTGAAATTTCAGTAAGCTTAAAGATGATTGTATGATTAAAACTGTAATTTACTTAACAATTAGTAGGTTCGATCAGATAGTTTGATGCAGTATTTGCTCAGTAGCAAGAAATTAAAAAAAATCAATCAGAAGTAAACAAAGAGCTTTTTACCTGTCATAATTGCAGAAATTCTCATTGTCAGAATCATTCCTAACCCCGAAGCCAATGACTGGTAGTTTTGCTAGACAAACTGTTGTTAATACCGACCCGTTTATTGAATTAAGCAATGAAGGGCAAGCTCCAATCCGCTTTTATCTTAAAAAAGAGATTAATGCAATTGGTCGTGATCCTCAATGGTCAGATCTAAAAATACCAGAAACAGGTTGGACAGTTCTTTCCAGAAAACAAGCTGTAATCGAACGAGAAGGTAATGACTTTCGGATTTATGATGGCGATCGCACTAATCCCAGTCGCAATGGTATTTTTATTAACCAGACTCGCATCAATGTTACTCAGGGATACCTGCTCAAAAATGGCGCGCAACTACAAATAGGTCAAGACCCCCGCTATCAGATTAACTTGACTTACCATAATCCTAGTGGTAGTCAAATGACGATGCCGACTAAACGTCGTTTGAGCTTAAAAGATTTAAAAGAGTGGCCTGTTGAGTTGGGAAGAGCTCCTCGTCCTAATTATTATTCTTCGATGCAATTGGATGCTCCGACGGTTTCTCGTTTACACGTGACTATTTATCCAGATAGCAAGGGAGGACATATTCTGCATGACCATAGTACTAATGGTACTTTCATTAATGGTAAACGATTAGATAAACGTAGTTTACTTCATCGTGGCGATACAATTCAGATTGGTCCATTTATTTTACTATACACCGGGGATGCTCTTGAGTTAAACAACGCTACCCATCAAATTCGCCTGGATGCTCACGAATTATTACGCAAGGTTAAAGATAAAAAAGGTCAAGAAAAAATTATCCTCAATAACGTTTCTTTAGTACTTGAACCTGGACAATTAATTGCCTTAGTTGGGGGAAGTGGTGCTGGAAAATCTACTTTAATGAAGTCTTTATTAGGTATTGCTCCGACTAATTCAGGCAAAGTTTATCTTAATGGGGATGATCTTAGACAAAATTGGGCTATCTATCGTTCTCAAATTGGTTATGTACCTCAAGACGATATTATCCATCAGGATTTAACGGTAGAAGAAGTTTTGACTTATGCTTGTCGTCTTCGTCTTCCTCCCGATATTGATATTCAAAAAATTGTTACCAAAACCTTAGAACAGATTAAATTGTCTCATGTACGTCATACCTTAGTACACAGACTTAGTGGCGGACAAAGAAAGAGAGTCAGTATTGGCGTAGAATTACTAGCAGATCCAAAACTATTTTTCCTTGATGAACCTACCTCTGGTCTTGATCCTGGTTTAGATAAGGAAATGATGAATTTATTAAGGGAATTAGCCGATCAAGGTCGAACAGTAGTATTGGTTACTCATGCTACTGGTAATATTGAGGCTTGCGATCGCTTGACTTTTATGGGCTTAGGTGGTAAGTTGTGCTATTTCGGACCGCCTCAAGAAGCTTTAGATTTTTTTGAAATGCCCTCAGAAGATTTTAAATATTTCGCCGATATTTATATCAAATTAAATGAAGGAAAAAATGAGGCAGATATTAGTAAGGTGGTAGACCGATGGGCCCATAAATACCAGCGTTCTCCTCAATATTATGCTTATATTGCCACCTCTTTAACTGAAGGTAAAGACGAACAACAAACTACGGACGCTTCAGTTAGAACCGGCATTTCTCCTTTAAAACAATTGTGGCTACTATCTCAACGCTATTGGAAATTAGTCAATCGCGACCGCGTTAGTTTAATTCTAGCTTTAATTTCTGGTCCAATTACGATCGCTTTAACAGCACTATCGCTTCACAACGAAGAACCCTTAACCAAATTAGCTACTCCAAGTATTACCCAAGCTCCCCTAGCTTTAAAATTACTATTTATTTTTAGTTGTATTGCCATTTGGATTGGACTGTCAAACTCAATTCGAGAAATTGTCAAAGAATTCGCTATTTATTTTCGCGAACGACTATTAAATCTTGGTTTGCTACCCTATATTAGTTCTAAATTATTAGTACGTAGTGCGATCGCTTTGATGCAAACGTTGCTAATTACGATTGCTGTCTTGATTGGGTTCGCTTCGCCTGAGTCTGAGTTAATTCCCTGGTCAATTGGATTTGGTATTACTACTCTTTTAACTTTAATCGCTAGTTCTGCCCTCAGTTTAATGTTATCAGCTTATGTCTCCACAGAAAATGAAGGGAATGGCATTCTTCCTCTAGTCATGATTCCTCAAATTATTTTCTCTGGTGTACTGTTTAATTTAGATGGTTGGTCACAAAAAGTTTCTTGGTTAATGTTAAGTCGTTGGTCAATTGGAGCTTATGGCGCACTCGCTGATGTCAACGCTATGGCACCAGAAAATAACTCCTTTGCCGATATTTTTCAAACCTCCGATGTTTATCAAGCTACTTGGGATAATTTGGCTTTAAATTGGGGAATTTTAGGAGTTCACACGTTTGCCTATTTGTTGATCACTCTGATTTTGCAAAAACGCAAAGATATTTTTTAATTTTTAACTAAACTTAGTAATTCTTGGACTAGGCGAAGATCATAGCCATTTAGAATTATCAGTAAAATTAAAGTAAACGAGAAAGTAACTGATAAATTAAACGAAATACGGCTACTACTCCCATTACTCCTGCTGCTGCCATTACCCCAATCATAAAAATAGATTGTATGGCTAAATATCCTTGTAACAAAGGAATAAAATAAATAATTGCAGCACTAATTCCAGCAATAATTAACAAGTCAACTTTTTCAATAATTCGGCGAAGTTGAGCAAAAATTAATCCACCCAAAATCATTCCCCAAATCCCAATAATGATATTGGAGCTAAGATTAAAAGTAGCTAGACTAGTCAAAGCAATATATAGTAATGCTCCTTCAAACCCCGTAAAAGCTGCACTAGCCAGAATTTCTAACAGGGAAAATTGCGGTAAAGATAATTGTATTTGTCTTTTCGGCTTACTGGAAATTGGCGGTGGTGGTGTTGGTGGTTGAGGTGTAATTGCTTGGGGTTGATTAAACTTTGGTTGGTTTTGAATGATAGAAAGAGTATTTAGTGCTTCTAAGACTTCTGTTGCAGATTGAAACCTTTCTGAAGGGGTAGGTAATAACATTCTGTTCAAAATCTTAGTTAAGCGATCGCTTGTCTGGGGTGCATAATCTTGCCATTGCCAACAATTTTTGTAGTAATCATACATTTGTCCGGCTGGTTTACCTGTTAGTAGATTGATACAAGTAGCTGCTAAAGCATAAAGATCTGTGGAAGGATAAACCTGTGCGCCAGCCATTTGTTCGGGAGGAGCAAAACCCATCGAATAAATCCCTGTAGATTTGCCTGGAGTAGGATTATTGGCATTAGCTGCTACCTGTTTAACTGCACCAAAATCAAGTAAATATAATACCCGACTGCGATCGCGCATAATATTGGAGGGTTTAATATCACGATGAATCGAATTTTTTTGGTGAACAAATTGCAGAATTTTGAGAATCTCTATCAGTATTTCTGTTACTTCGGCTTCGGAAAAAGTTCCTTGGTTAGCTAAGAGAGTTTCTAAATCTTGTCCGTCAATATATTCTTGTACCAGATAAAAATACTGTTCTTCTTGATTACTTGTACTACTGGGAACTATCAGCGGAAAAAAAGCAAATAAATCGGGAATTTGTGGATGTTTATTGCCTAATTGTTCCAGCACTTCTGCTTCACGTTCAAACAAACTTTGGGCAACAGCTAATTCTTGAGGCGTGAGATTTCCCGCAGGTTGAAACTGCTTAACTACACATTCTCGCATAGCAGGAGTATGGCGATCGCGAGCTAAAAAAGCTGCTCCAAATCCACCTCTACCTAGTAATCGCAAAGGAAGATAACGACCAGCCAAAATTAAAGGCATACCGCAACTTGTACAGTATTTTCCCTGGATAGTTTTTAGTTTAGTCGCATCGTCAAGGTCACTAAAAAAGTTACGCGGACGCGGACAATTAGGTCGAGTGCAGAGAATTTCCATTTCTCTAAGCAACCAAATTTATGTTATGGTTCAAGATTCCTTCCAGTTTAACAATACCTTATCTCAAGCGTTATGAGAGTTGGAAAGAATTTCCTTCAAATTAATAGTATTTTGATAAATGCTCTCGATAACTTTAAATTCTTCTTTGGTAGAAAATTGAGGTAAAATTTCTCGACTAAAGGCTTCTGCTGCTTTAGAACAATAACGATTAGGATTAACTATTACCGATAAAACTCGGCGAACTATTACGTCCTTAATAGTTGCTCGGTGTAAGACATTCATTTGCAACTCTTTTTCAATCGCTGTGGTTGAAACAAAAGCTGCTCCTAACCCTGACTGAACAGCATTTTTAATCGCTTCGATCGAATTGAGTTCCATTTCGATTTTAAGTCTTTTGGGGTCGATTTCATAAAGAGTCAATACTTTATCGATCACTTTACGGATCGTAGATTGAGAATCGAGAGTAATAAATTGCAGTTTATATAAATCTTCTTTTTGAATTGTTTCTAACTGAGCTAAAGGATGAAACACTGGTAAGATCAAAGCCAATTCATCTTCAGCATAGGGAATAATTTTGAGAGTTTCATGTAACTCTGCTGGTACTTCGCCTCCAATAATAGCTAAATCTACTTGTCCGTTAGCAACTCCCCAAGAAGTGCGACGAGTAGAATGAACTTGTAATTGTACAGAGACATCAGGATAACTTTGACGAAACAAACCAATCATCCGAGGCAACAAATAAGTACCTGTAGTTTGAGAAGCACCCACAATCAAAGTTCCACCTTGGAGGTTTTGTAAATCTTCGATTGCCCGACAAGTTTCCTGACATAAAGCAATAATTCTCTCGCCATAACTAAGTAACAAATGTCCTGCTTCTGTCAACTGCGCCCTTCTTCCTCCTCTGTCAAAAAGAGGAACATTTAGCTGTTTTTCTAAATTTTGTACCTGAAGACTTACTGCTGGTTGAGAAACATAAAGGCTGTCAGCAGCCCGTTTAAAACTCCCTTCAGCAGCGATCGCCTTGAGAATTCTGAGTTGGTCTAAAGTAAAAGGAATGTCAGACATAAAATCTTGTTAACAGTTTTGTTAGTAATGAAGCAATTCTTGCTCCAAGGTTAAAAGCCTAATTAATTCAAAATATTACTTATTTAATTCCCTCAGCTTGACAGTATCATAATCGGGGGATCGTATTTGTATGAAATCGTTGTTAACATCGAGTATGGTAAATAATACATATATTTAGATATCAATGACAGGAGCAAGTTGGTTTACCCCCAGTCATGGGATTATCATCAGTCTACTCTTCGGTTTTGCCCTTGCCCACAGTGGTTTAGCAGCCCTTCGTCCTTGGGGAGAAGCTAAAATTGGCGCAAGACTATATCGCATTTTTTTTGCTTTGGTGAGCATACCTTTTGCTACTATCCTGATTATTTATTTCTTTAATCATCGTTATGATGGCTTGCAATTATGGCAGGTTCAGGGAATACCAGGAATTAAGCCTGTAGTTTGGCTGCTTTCCTTGATTTCTTTTATTTTCCTCTATCCTGCTACCTTTAATTTATTAGAAATTGCTGCGATCTCTCGTCCTCAAGTTCATCTCTACGAAACTGGAATTATGCGGATCTCTCGTCATCCTCAAATGGTAGGGCAGGTAATTTGGTGTATCGCTCATACTCTGTGGATTGGTACGACTTTTATGGTAGTAACTTCCCTCGGATTAATTGCTCACCATTTATTTGCCGTTTGGCATGGCGATCGCAGATTAGAACAACGTTATGGAGATGCTTTTCTTAAAGTTAAAGAACGTACTTCGGTAATTCCTTTTTTAGCCATTCTTGACGGTAGACAAACACTTAAATTATCAGAATTTCTTCGTCCTGCTTATGTCGGTGTTTTGGGTTTTGTTTTATTATTTTGGTGGGGACATCCTTGGTTAATGCAAGTTACTGCTCAAGTACCTTGGTAATTTATTCTAAGTTTGTGGCGAGCGATCCCAATTGGTTGTAGCATAATTTCAAGTTGATAAAATTATTGATAAAACAATTCAGAAAAAATGTTGCTTTCGGTTAACGAACAAAGCTTTAATCAAGAAGTTTTAAAGTCTTCTCAGCCAGTTTTAGTTCATTTTTGGGCTCCTTGGTGTGGTTTATGTCGCATGATCGAACCTTTGCTAATTCAATGGCAAGCTGAGTTCTCTGAGCCAATCAAATTAGTCAGTATCAATGCTGATGAAAATTTTAAACTAGCTAACAGTTATCGTTTAAAAAATTTACCGACTATAATGTTATTTGAGCGCGGTAATTTATTGACTAAAGTTGATAATTTTCAGAATCGTGAGGGCTTAAAACAAACTTTGACTAAAATTGTTTCTAATTATGCAGCCCAATCGGCATGATTTTAAATGAATATTTTTTTGTAATTAAAGTTTTCAAATTTTAGGATGAAAAAAACGGGAAACTTTGTGTAAACCTTTTTTTCGTCCTGATTATTTTTAAGCTATTTTAACAATAGATTAAGAAGAGGTTAAGTAATTTCTTAACCATAAGTTAAAGCGATGGTAACCCTTGAGCGGTAGGATTAACTAACAGGTATATAGATTAAACATCAAGGCTTAGATTTTTTAAGTAAGAGCATTAATTTTATGGTATACGGACAACAAACAGCCAGTCAGACAGAGACTGTGCTAAAGGCGGAAAACGTCAACGTCTATTATGGGAATTTTTTAGCTTTAAAGGGTATTTATCTTGATATTCCCAAAAACAAAGTGACCGCCTTTATCGGACCGTCTGGTTGTGGTAAAAGTACTCTTCTACGTTGTTATAATCGCCTCAACGATTTAATTCCCATTTTTCGTCTTGAAGGATTAATTACCTATCATAATAACGATCTCTACGCTAAAGATATCGATCCAGTTCAAGTAAGACGTAGAATTGGGATGGTGTTTCAAAGACCTAATCCTTTTCCTAAATCAATTTATGAAAATATCGCTTTTGGTGCCAGAATCAATGGTTACAAAGGAGATATGGATGAATTGGTCGAACGTTCTCTCAAACAAGCAGCTTTATGGGATGAAGTTAAAGATAAACTGAAACAAAGTGGTTTGGCACTTTCTGGTGGACAACAGCAAAGATTATGTATTGCAAGAGCGATCGCATTACAACCTGATGTAGTGTTAATGGATGAACCTTGTTCTGCACTTGACCCAATTTCTACTTTAAAAGTAGAAGAACTAATTCATCAACTCAAAGAAAATTACACAATAGTAATAGTTACTCATAATATGCAACAAGCATCAAGAGTTGCAGATCTAACTGCTTTCTTTAATGTTACAGCCACAGAAAAAGGAAATCGCCAAGGCTATCTAGTCGAGTGCGATCGCACTGAAGTCATTTTCCAAAATCCCAAACAAGAAGCCACAATGGAATATGTAAGTGGGCGTTTTGGCTAATTAAAACTTTTTGAGTCTATGTAATTGAAGAGTTCAGGGCGTGCCAATTCTTGATAGGATAGGTTGAATCTGGGATCGTTAACAATAAATTATGTTTTCTAAAAAATACTTATCGCGTTTACTAGCTTTAGTTTTAGTACTAGTAATAGGTTTAATCGGCTGTGGTAGCAGTCCTAGTGGGTTAACTGGAAATTATAGCCAAGATACACTAGCTGTTTTACAAAATCTTTCCACAGCGATCAATCTTTCCAATGATGCACCTAATAAAAAGGAAGTAGTTACTCTGGCACGTCAGCAAATTAGTGATTATGCTTCTCGTTATCGTCGTGATGCTAAAACTGCTGGACTTCGTTCTTTTACTACCATGCAAACTGCATTAAATGCCTTAGCAGGCTACTATAGTTCTTATGGGATTCGTCCTTTACCAGATAAGCTTAAACAGCGTCTTCAACAAGAATTTAAACAGGTAGAAATATCTTTAAAACGAGGTGTGTAAAACATCTTTTCGTGAGTCTAACTGGCGTAAAGTAGTAAATGAATTAGTTCAAGCTGGTTTAGTTTCTCAATATCTTAAGCCCTATAGCTTGAGACACTCATTTATTACTTAGCCTCTAGGAAAGATTTTGATTTGCTAGAAATGTAAATCAACTTCTCTTTGTAAAGCGAAATTACACTAGAATTCAATTTAGCTGGAGCGATCGCGCTTTTCAACAAAGACTTACGTAACCTGAGTTCGGGTTAAACAAACTTATTTTTATAAAAAAATGACCAATCACTGCCAAGGTATCGTTAGGCAGATTTTGGTCATAGAGGTCTAGAGTTAAATCTTAAAACTTTTTAGACCTGAGTGGAAAAATTAATAACTATAATCGGGGCAATTAATGCCGGTAAATTCATTTTAAAAGAAAGCTAGATTTAATTCTTAGTAGGGAAGATAATCAAAGTCAGATTGTAATTGATCAGCACTGTTGTACACACCTTGGTTAGTTACATTGCCGATACCTGAAGTAGCACTTTGGTTTTGTCCAGCTTGTACCGATTGTTGGATTTGAGGGTCGATACTGTAACCATCTAAACCTAATTGAGTTTGAGTTAAATCGTTAGAAACAGCTTGGTTAGTAACATTCCCAATGCCATGGGTAACAGCAGCATTAGAACCAGCTTGAACATTACTTTGTGCTTGCCCGGCAAATGCAGCTACGGGAGAGAGAGTTAAAGCGAGAGTGGAGATGATTAAAGCGTATTTTTTCATTGTTCTAGACCTCTAAAAGAATTTTGTTTGTTGTTTGTCTTCACTCTCTAGTTACGTTGAGTATGATTTTTTTATGCAGATGTAATTGATCAAATCACAAAAAATGAATCATTAAGTACCTAGGCAGAATTAATTGTGAGTAGAAGGTAGTTCTACTTACTACTTACTGCCCTCTACCCTCTAATTTCCTCTTTCAACTATCCAATAAATTTTGTTCACCTACTTATTGCTAGTTTGGAAAAAAAATAATTGCCTAAATTAGCTTTAGCAACTTCTCAAACATATGCTATGGCTGCGCGCTTCAGCTTCGCTCTTGATCGCAATTAACCTATGAGTAGAAATGACAAAAGAAGGAAAAGTCTTTGTTTTTACAAGAAAAATAGTGTAAATTATTAAAAGTAATCTAGACGACTACGCTTAGGTAAAATTTAAGTAACGTAATCGCCTAGTTTTTAAAGCTGGCTACATTCTAATTGCCGTTAGATTTGTAGCCATAAGGCTTGTTCTCAGATGGCTCATTAGCAAAATAAGCCAGAGTTCCAATGGTGGCTGCCAATAGCCAGCCTAGAGCTAAGACAGTGATAAGAGCGATAGTCATCTTTATCCTCCGAGTGTCAATACTCTTAAAGTTGCAATCACAAACTAACAATTCTTGACAAGTTAACGCAACGATTCTTAACGGGATCGTCAAATTGTTATATTTAGAAACAATTTACTCATAATCTAATTATCTAGAAAATCAGCCTAAGTTTTACCACTGCTTGTGTTGTCTTGTTATTTTGCTTGATCAAGGAAACCCAATCAAAATGAGAAAATAACATCAACCTTAAACTTGAAACTTGGGTAAACATCTACACTGACTGATAGATGAAATTGAGGAAAAAAAAATGTCAGGAGCAACAAATCACTCCAATCTCCAAATATTTAAAATTTTAGTAGCAGCAGCCTGGATAGATGGCTCAATTCAAGCAGAAGAACAAGAACATCTACAAAAAGTAGCTTCTTCTCAAAACCTTACAGATGAACCAGAAGTTCAATCTTTGTTAGCAGTGAGAGAACCAATTCCTTCTGCACAATGTTATCAATGGTTAAATGATTATTTGGGTTCTCATCCTACTGAATCAGATTATCAGAATTTGCTTGAAGCGATCGCAGGATTATTTTATAGTGATGATGAGATTGCAACTGAAGAAGCTAAACTGCTTTCCGAACTTCAGTCTTTAGCTCCTACTCATGAATCTTCTCAATCAACCTTTGACAAATTACTTAAGGCTATTGGTAGGCTTTATCGACAGAAATTTCGTTAATTTTTTTCTTAATTGTTGATTGTTAATTGTTGATTATTCATCCCTCATAATTAGTAATTAGTAATTAGTAACTGTTTTAGCTGTGGCTGGAAAGTCAGTAAAGAAACCATCAATACCTAGTTCAATTAATTGTTGATATTCTAATTCTGGTTTGTTTTGATAATCATTAGCTAGAAAAATATTTTCATTGCGAAGAGTATAAGCATGAACTAATAAACCTGCTTGATGAGCATCTTTAATTAAGGAAGTAGGAGATAATAAATTGTTGTGCTGATCTACAGACATAATCAAATTTTTAGCTACACCTATTCCTACTGCATAGTTAACAATTTGGGTTAATCCTTGAGGAGTTATCAGATCTTGATAAGTCAAATTGTTATCAGAAATTTGTTGGTCGTAAGGTAAACCTGTACTGTTAATTAATTGAATTAAGGGTAAATCTACCCCAGCTTCAGGCATAATTGAATATTTTAAAGCTCGTAAATTATTTACTTCAAAAGACTGAATAAAAATTTGTTCTGGATTAGTAAAATTTTGAGCAGTTAAAGTATCTATTAAAAGTCTTTCTATTGATAAATTAATTAAAGTACCGTCGATTTTTTTTCCTTCTTCCGCAAAATAAGTAGGATGTTTTGTTTCGGGATAAATTCCAATTTTTTTACCTGTTGCTTGTTCTACTTGTTGAACTAAATTGATAATTTCTACTAAAGTTGGAATTTTTAATTGATGATCATCGTATTCCGTACCGCGAAGTTCTGGCAAACGTTGAATCGCATTAATAGTTTTTAATTCTGCTAAAGTAAAGTCTTCAGTAAACCAGCCAGTAATAGTTTGACCATCAATTATTTTAGTAGTTAAACGGTTTTGAAATTGAGGATATTTAAAGACATCAGTAGTGGTATTGGTACGATTAATACTACCATCAGAATGAAGTATCGCAAGTGCATTTTCGTGACGAGCGACTAAAATCCCATCTTTGGTAGGTACTAAGTCTGGTTCAATAAAATCTGCTCCTTGTTCAATAGCTAATTGATAAGCTGCTAAAGTGTGTTCTGGACGTAAGCCACTAGCACCTCGATGAGCAATAATAATTGGTTTAGAGTAAGAAAATTTATTCATTATCTACACATTTTTTACAAAATTTTTAGGATATTTTTAGAGTTGCAGGTAACTATTTAAATTAGTTTTCTTTAATTTAGTGGTTTTAATTCTAAGTAGCTTTTTAGTAAATTGATAACCTTGATTAAACAATTTAGTATTATTTATCTTGACAAAAACACTTTAATTTGTATCTTATTTTTGAATTTTTAATTACCTTGTCTTAACCTTTTGTTTATCTGTCAATAAGCCTTGTTTCATAAGATATCTCAAACTAAAATATTTTTATCGAATTTGGTTATGAGTTTAAAATTAAAAAACTGGAAGTCATTAGTAACTATAGGATTTGTTGCAGCTACCTTAACAGTAGTTGTTCCTCAAGTTAGCTCTCAAACACAATCTGTATCGCTAGTCGGTGCAGGTGCGAGTTTTCCCGCGCCTTTATACCAGTTGTGGTTTTCTGAATACAACAAACAAAATCCTAATGTTCAAGTAAGTTATCAATCTGTCGGAAGTGGTGCTGGAGTTGAACAATTTACCCAAGGAACTGTAGACTTTGGTGCTAGTGATGTGGCAATGGATGATGAAGAAATTGCTCAAGTTGAACAAGGTGTTGTTTTACTGCCTATGACTGCGGGTAGTATTGTTTTGGCTTATAATCTGCCTGATGTTCAAGATTTAAAACTATCTCGTCAAGTTTATACTGATATTTTATTGGGTAATATCACTCAATGGAACGATCCTGCGATCGCTCAAATAAATCCAGGTGTTCAATTACCTGATGAAACTATCACAGTAGTATATCGTTCTGACGGTAGCGGTACTACTGGTGTGTTTACTAAACATCTCAGTGCAATTAGTCCAGAATGGCAGGAAAAAGTAGGTGAAGGTAAAACAGTAGAATGGCCTACTGGTGTAGGTGCTAAAGGAAATGAAGGGGTTACGGCTCAAATTCTCCAAACTGAAGGTTCGATTGGTTATATTGAATACGGCTATGCTAAACAACAAGATATTCCTGTCGCCAGCTTAGAAAATAAAGCAGGAAATTATGTTGCTCCTACTCCTGAATCGGCTCAAGCTAGTTTATCTGCAGTAACTCTACCAGAAAATTTGAGAGCATTTATTAGCGATCCAGAAGGAGCAGATTCTTATCCCATCGTTACTTATACTTGGATTTTAGCTTATGAAGAATATGATGCAACTAAAGGTAATGCTTTTAAAGAATTAATTAATTGGTCACTTACAGAAGGACAAGCTTACTCTGAAGAATTAGGTTATATTCCCTTACCTGATAATGTAGTTCAGAAGGTTCAAGCTAGTTTAGATACAATTCAAATTAAGTAAAAGAAATTGCCTAAAGAGCATTTACAGTAGGGAACGGGGCGGATAAAGCCTCGAATTCACTTCGAGGCACGGGTCCCTACATGATTTAGGTTTTATTGGTATTGCTTATTTCTTTGTTATTGGTTTGTAACTACACAGATGCTTAAATCAGAACAATTTTATTGATACTCTTGCAATAAAGTTGGTAAATAATCGTAACCATCAACTCCTATAACAGGAATAATTAAAGAGCGGACTTGTTGTAATAAATTTTGAAAGCCTTCTTCTCCTACTTGTCCCTTTAAAATTGTTAGTAACCCCGCAGGTTGTCGCCATTCAATGGCTTCGATTTGCTTGAGTAAATACATTCCTAGACAACTAGAATAGACAGTCTGAGACAGATTGGTTAACTGATAATAAGCTTCGGCTAGATAAACAAAGCTCAATCCTTGTAAATAAATATTTTGAGCTACCTGAGCTAATTGCACTCCTTTTTCCAAAGATGGTATGGCGGTTGCTGGTTGAGATAAAATTACGTAAGCAATGCCTAGGCTGTTATAACCAAACGCTTGACTAAAAACATCTCCTAATTTTTCAGCGAGATTCAATCCTTGTTCGAGATAACGAATCGCTTCTTGATAAACTTCTGTATCTAAACTATCTAGTTGTCGGGCAGAAAATACTTTACTGTAGCCTAAATTAACTAAAGCATTTGCTTCACCTAATCGATCTCCGACTTGACGAGCTAAAATTAAAGCTCTCTGACTATAGTTGATGGCAGTTTCATAATCTTGTTGATGAACACAAATGCGACTAAGGTGATTAAAATTAGCAATTTCACAAATACGATCTTTGGTTTCTCTGGCAATTACTACAGCTTCTTGGTGAAATTCGTTAGCTTTGGCGTATCTTCCTAGGGTGCGTTGGGAATAACCCAATAGAGTTAGAATACGAGCTTTTTCTCCTGTACCTGATACTTGTTTGAGAGGTTCATCAAAATATTGAAGAGTGTTTTGTAAGTTTTCTCCTGAAAAAGAAATAAACACCCCGCTATAAAGGGGAAAATCATCTCTGACTGCAAAAGTTCTCAGCGTTTGCAACATCAGTTGAAAACAACCATCGCTTAATTGATAACTGCTTGCCGAAAAAAGACTCGATAACTCTCCCCAAATAATGGCAAAAGAAAGAAAAGTACTATAAGAAAGTTGCTTACCAAATTTAGCGTTGTAAGGTTGTTGATCGAACCAATTGACTAAACCTCTTTCTAGGTAATGTAATAAAATAACCAACTCTACCCAAGCTCGTAATTCGGCACGACTGGCAAACTGTACAAACTCTGTGAGAGGATGATTTTGTCCTAAAGTTGCAAATAACTGCCTAGGTAAAGGACTATTAACTTTTTTTGCCCAAAAACGCCAAGGATTGTTTGGTTCGGGTTCAAAACCAATGTAACTTTTCCCTGCTTCATAGATCCAGCTAACCAAATCTCCTTCCAAATCAGCAAAAGATTTTAAACCATCAATGATACCTATAGCTAATTGAGCTAATTGATGGTTGTTTTGGTTATCAGCAGTTGATTTTAAAGCTTTAGCTAACTGTTGCAGTTGATTTCTAGTTAAAGCTTGATTTTGATTTGGATCGATCGCATCAATTAAAGCGAGTAAATAGCGATCGCTTTCACTAGCTGTAATTTGGGTTTGAGCAGAAACAATCACTTGGTTTGACTGATTTTCTGCTTGCCATCTCTGCCATTCTCCCTCGATAGTTTCTAAAGCTCTTAAGATGCGAGCAGCTTTTAGTTTCTTTTCTAATTGCGCTGTCGTAGTTTCGATTCTACTTGCCAAACAGCGTTCAAAAATTTCTCCTGTACCGCGCTCTATTCCTTCATGAAGCATTCGATATACTTGCGTTTTGGAACGAATTTTTCCTTGCAGAGTGAGATCAACAATGCGATCGATTAAATCAAAATAGCGGTTAGATAAGGAATTAATTTCTGATTCTGACACGGCATTAGCTGCAATAGTACTATTCTTTAATTTAATAAATTTTTCGACTTGATATTAAAATATATTCGTCTTGCCAGAAAACAACCCGAATGGATCTTCAATTAATTTTTAATGGTATTGCTGTTGGTAGTGTGCTTGCCTTAGCTGCAATTGGATTGACTTTAACTTATGGTATTTTGCGTCTCTCCAACTTTGCTCATGGAGACTTTTTAACTTTAGGCGCATATTTAACTTGGTTAGCAAATGTTAATGGTGTCAATATTTGGTTGGCAATGGTACTAGGAGCAATAGGTACAGTTATCGCGATGCTGATTAGTGAGTTTCTGTTGTGGAAACCCATGCGCGATCGCAGAGCTACTTCTACTACTCTTATTATTATCTCAATTGGGTTAGCTTTATTTCTTCGCAGTGGGATTCTGTTAATTTGGGGTGCTAGTAACCAATCTTACGATTTACCTGTAGTACAAGCTCTTGATGTAGGTGGCGTTAGAATTGCTTATTATCGTATCGTTGTGATTGTCTTAGCAATTATTGCGATCATTGCCCTTCACTTTTTATTACAAAAAAGTAAAATGGGTAAAGCTATGCGCGCAGTCGCCGATAATATCGATCTAGCTAGAGTATCAGGAATTAATGTTGAACAAGTAGTCCTTTGGACTTGGATTATTGTTGGGATATTAACGGCGATATCTGGAGGAATGTACGGTTTAATCACCGCAGTACGTCCTAATATGGGTTGGTTTTTGATTTTGCCTCTGTTTGCTTCAGTTATCTTAGGCGGAATTGGTAATGTTTACGGAGCAATTGTTGGTGCGTTAATTATTGGTGTTGCTCAAGAATTAAGTGTGACGGTTCTCAATTCTCAATATAAATTAGGGGTTGCTTTGTTGATTATGGTAATTATTTTGTTTATTCGTCCCCAAGGATTATTTAAAGGAACAGCTTAAAAAATTCAATATACTAAAATCAAATCAAAATGAGTAAAGTTTGCTTACGCATCCTTTCAATTAATTATGGATACAATTGCTGTTAGTCTACCCTCCCCTTTGCAATTATCTATCGATTTAACTGACGAACAGTTTTGGCAACTTTGTCAGCGTAACCGTGATTATCGTTTTGAAAGGAACGCTCAAGGGGATTTAATTGTTATGTCGCCTACGGGAAGTGATACAGGTAGAAGAAATATTAAAATAACTACGCAACTAGAAATTTGGAATCAACAAACTAAATTAGGTGTCGCTTTTGATTCTTCTACAGGTTTTAAACTTCCTAATGGTGCGGAACGTTCACCCGATGCTTCTTGGGTAAAAAAAGAACAATGGGAATCATTAACTTTGGAAGAAAAAGAAAGATTTGCCCCAATTTGTCCTGATTTTGTGGTGGAATTACGTTCTAAAACTGATGCTCTTAAACCTTTACAAGAAAAGATGCAAGAGTATGTTGATAATGGTACTAAATTAGGTTGGTTAATCGATCGCCAAAATCAGCAAGTAGAAGTTTATCGTGTAGAGCAAGAAGTAGAAATAATTAAGTCTCCTCAAACTTTATCAGGAGAAAATATTTTACCTGGCTTTGTTTTAGATTTGGCAGAGATTTTGTAAATAGCAATTTATTATTGTTTTTTTTATTTACTCAAAATAGCGTTTAAATCTGCTATCGAAGTGATGTTTTTTATTTTGATTGCAATGACTACAAAGAGTTTGAAGATTACTAATATCGTTACTTCCACCTGTAGCTAAGGAAATAATATGATCGATATTTAGTTTGGTTTCTTGTTCAGTTTTACCACAACTTTGGCATTGATAATTATCGCGTTGTAATACATATTGTTTAACCGAATTTGGAATATTTATTCTGGGCGTTTTGGACATTCAATTTTGGTGTTATTTATAAATAAATATATTTTGTAGGGGTAATTCGCGAATTGCCCCTACCTACATGACGGATAATCCTTACATAAATCGTAAATTAATTCACAATTATATTTATTGTTTAGAGATAGTTGAACGGATATCGTCTAAAGAATTGTTATCGATTTTATGATTGTCGATTTTTTCTGCTTCTTCAGGTTCGTCTGGGCAAAATTCTAAGACTACTCTCATTCTGATTTTGCCTTTTTTCCAACTATTAAAATTAGGCTCTAATATTTCTGCATCAACGCCTTGAGTATTCCAATAAGAACCGAAATTTCTTAATACCAAAGAACCACTACCTGATTGTTTAAGTTGTTCTTCTACTTCTTGCAAAGTTTTATTACTAAATATTTGATTGGCAACTTCTAATAATTTACTGATTTTTAAAACACAATGATTACCAATAGAGATTACTACAGAATTATTATTTATATCGCGGTAAGTTTTAGAAAAATTGTTGTCAGTAGTCATAGTATTTACTAATTTTAAAATTAACTATTAATTATTTCTTGGCGCACTTCATCCAAGGGTGATTCTGTTTTATCTGGTTCAAACTCTAATGTAACTTTGATTTTTATCTTTCCTTGCTGCCAGCCTTTAGAACCCGCTCGTAAAATAGAAAATTTTACACCTTCTTCAAACCATATATCATTTGCTTGTCCAAAATTAGGACGCATTGGTATAATGTGTATCTTATGTGGTGAATTTTTTAAATATTCATATAGCTGATTTGGAATAACAGTTTTAAATGCTTCAGTTATTGCTTGCTTGATTTTTCCTACTTTCAATAATTGCTCACCGAAAGATAAAACATCATCATCTTTACATTGTTTTAAAAATTCGTTTAATTCCATTATTATTACCTTGATTTGATAATAGTAGTTGTGTTGATAATAACTATTTTTATTCCATCTCTTTCCTGATGGGATCGAGTGGAGATTCAGTTTCATCTGGAGAAAACTGTAAAACTATTTTGACTTTGCCTTTTTTCCATCCCTGATTAGGAGTTAATAATTGACAGGGAACACCATCAACACACCATTTTTCCATTTTATTTTTATCTATCCTTTTTCCAAGCTCTTGTAAAAACTCTTCTACTTTATAAGTGTGATGGGCAATTAAAATATTGTCATCTCGATTTACGGATAAAACTTCGTCTTGATCTATAACTTGTTTTTGCTCTTCCATTTGATTTATTGGTGTAGTTAATTAGAGGTGGGCATTGCCCACCTTAAGGGTTAGATTTCGGTTATAGCAAGAAGTGATTCGCTTTGACTGTAATCTTGGTTATCTTCATCAAATTGAACGGGTTCTTTGGCAATTTTATTCATCACAATTACTGGTAATTGATGTTCGTAAACTTGAATTGCTTGCAGACAATTATTAATGCTAGAAACTGCTTGATTGTATTGCTCGATTTTCTGTTCGATTTCGATTTGTAATCTTTGATTGCGAGCAATTTTTTCGGCTGCTTCTTGTTCTAAAGTCTGTTCGAGATTGGCGCGTGCTTGGGGATATTGTTGTAAGATTTCGTCTGCTTGTTGGGTTGCTGTCGGTAGTAAATGAGTTTTCAAGGTTTGATTGATGGTTTGACGGAAGTTACGACGAATGGTGGTAGAAACTTTGGGTTCAAAATCCAACTTTAATAACTGACGGATGGCAGGTTCGGCTTCTACCATACTCTGACAGTCATAACCTTGAGATGTTTGTTGCAAAGTTTGCCGAAATTGATAAATTGAAAAGGTACCCTCGTCATAAAATCGGGGACTTTCTCTTACATAGCGATCGCACTCCGTCTTAGCTTCACTAATTAAGGCATGGGTTAATTGGGTTTCTAGTTGTTTGAGTTGAGTTTCAATACCTCCATCGTTATCCAAGAGGCGATACAACTGACGGTAATACTCGGCTTGTTTGACTCGATCTAATAAGCGTTGACAGAAGATTTGGACTAATTTATTTGATTCTTCGACTAAAACATCTTCCAATTCGTTGGCGAGATGATACAAAGCTTCGACTAAGACGGCAATTAAGGGTGCGGTGGCGTTACGGGGATGGGAAAGAGTAGCGCGACTATAAGCATTGGCGACAGAAAAGGTTTGTAGAAGTTCATCGAGACGACTTACCATTCTCGCTTTTAATTGACGAAAATCTTGTTCAAAAGTAGGATCGCCGTTGGTAACAATTAGATTTACTTCGCTTTCAATGTGATGACAAAATTCTTTTCCAGCTTGTTGGAGTTGTTGATTGAGTTGTCTCAATTCTTGCTGTTTCATTGCCTCAATTTCATGAGGTTGACTGTCTAAATCTTGCAGTTGTTGAAGATAATATTTTTTGAGATTAATACATAAAGGTTGTAGATCGTCGGCAAGAGTAGCAAACAGTTGAGGACGTTTTTCTTCAGTAAGATAACGAGTAATGGCAGTGCGAAATTCTTCAATGCCACTATCCGTAATTAACTGTTGAATTAAATCTTTTCCTGATTCATTAAGGATACGACAATAGTTTTCATTGGGTGTTTCGTAACTATTAACCGAAACCTTAAAATTAGTGCGAGTTAGTTTACCAGAATTAGCACAGTAATTATTAAACTCACTAACAAATTGTGGTGTTTCTTCTTCCCCACCAATACCTTTAACACTTTCCGCAAAAATAGTATTTAAACCGAAGCGATCGCTACTATTCGTATTTTTGATTTGGCTGCCATAAAAACCAAGTAAACCACTGGTTTTATAAACTTTAGTATTATCCCGAAATTGAGTTTGAATTAAACTATCTAAACGCTGTCGCAATTGCCCGTTATACCAAGTTTCATCGATACGATTAAAAACATAAAAAACACGATCTCTTATACCAGAATTCGACCGCATTTTCTCCATTAATTCTGTTTCTTCTGAAGTCATTTCTCCTGCTGCTGCTGGTTTAAGGACACAAATTACCGCAGAAGTATCAGGATGTTCGATCTTGTTATAAGTTAATTCGGCATCTTTTTTAACTGGCGCATCAATCCCTGGCAAATCTACTAAAACATTGCCATCTTTTAGTAAGGGATGATAACAGTAATATCTAATTTTTTTAAAACTGCACTATTACTTCCTCGTCGAGCATAACTTGCTGCTTCGGCTAAATTAGAAAAGTGAAATTGCTCCATTGAATAGGTAGCATTTTGAGTAGTATGAATGCGGTCTTTATTATTAACAAATCCTTCTAATAATAAACTTAGAGCTTTAGCTTGTTTGGCTCGTTCCGATTTACTTTCACCACCTTCTTGAGCAATAATATTGCTACAGTTTTCTTGTAGTGCTTGAATTACTTGAAGTGGGTGAATACTATCTTTAACAAAGATGCCTAATTTTTGACAAAGTAAGGTGGCTTGTTCTCTAATTTCTGCTTCACTTAAAAAAGTTAAAACTACTCTTTCTTGTTCAGATTCGGCATACTCAATATAACATTCCGTTCCTGTCGCATGACCTTCCGCACTATATAGTAATTGTCGCTCTAAAAGGGCATTAATCAACATCGATTTTCCTGCACTAAAAGCACCAGCAAAAACAATCTCAAATTTAGGCGAAATTGCTTTTTTTAAAGATGCTTCAATTGAGGTAGTATCTTGTTGATGATGTAAGCTTGGTTCTTGTTGAAATAAAGTTAATAAGCTATTAACATTTTCTGATAAGTTCGCACAGTGAGGAGAAGGGTAATTCATATACAAAATAAACAGTTACAGTGATTCTATTGTTAGAATTCCCATTTCCTTAATCAATTATTTCTATTGATTTGAATGACATTAGTAGGGGCGCGAATAGCACTTACCCTAAGATTCGTCAATAGCCCCTGCGTTCGTTAAATATGATGTTCTCATCCCCTACAAAGCATTGCGGAAGATAATTACTGTAGTATCAACTTTTCTGGCAATTTCTTCTGGAATATTACCGCGAACTGCATTTTGTAGTAATCCTTCGCTAGTTGCTCCAATAATAATTAAATCGTATTTTTCCGTAGTTGTAAGGCGAATAATCGTTTCTGAAACAGAATAAGCGCGGATTGGTAAGATAGTTACAGGGAAATTGATTTTATCTCGCAAAGATTCTGCTGTTTTACTTAAGTGCTGAAGCGGTAAATCTGATTGATTAGGAGAATAAATTTGACACAGTTTTATTTTAGGTGTGCGAACTAGACCAGCAAAATTTGCCAAACCAGGTAGGATTTTTAAGGCTTTTTGAGTATTTGCTCCACCGGCAGTGGGAATTAACCATAAACCTGGTCGATCTAATTTATGAGGAAAAGAATAAGGTTTTTGTCCTAATTTGACCAGCATCAAATCGCAAGGAGCTTGTTTAATTAAAGTATCAACTACACTACCAAAAATCTGATCTGGACTAGAAGTACTTCCCTTCCAACCCATTAATAAAAGATTAATTTGTTCTTGTGCGATCGCTTCTAAAATAGCTTCTGCGGTATCGTTAGCAATCCGAATTTGAGTATGAATAGGAATATTATGCTGTTTTCCTGACTGTTCTAAACGAGTCATTAAGGTTCGATTCGTAGTTAAATCTATTTGTGCTTGAGCAGGATAAATATATTTAGGTACAGAAATAACTTGCAGACAATCAATTTCATACTTTTGATATTGTGCGATCGCTATGGCAATTTGTAACAAACTGGAGGCATTTTCAGGATTCGATAAAGGTAATAAAATGCGCCCCCTTCCCATAGCAGGAGAACGAGTGCGATAAGCAACATAGGAAGGTTCTGGTTTAGCAGTTACTTCGCGATCGCCACTGAGTTGTTGTACTTCCGCTTTAATAATGTCACTTTGAGTAATAATCCCGATCAGTTTACTACCCTGAGTTACAGGAAGACGAGATAATTGATAACGATTTAACAGATACAAAACATCTGCTAAAGAAGTAGTAGGATTAGCTGTAATCGGACGTGCTGTCATGATCTCTTTCAAGAGAATTGAATCATTTTTTGTGTTGGCAGTAGCTAAATCCGACTGAGTAATAATTCCTACCAAAGCACCTTCTTCCATCACAGGAAAACCACGGTGAGAAGAACGAGAAATAGCCTTCATAGCTTCTTCAACCGTCAAACTACTAGATAAAGTCTCTACCTGCGACTGCATCACATCAACCGCTTTTAATTTAGCCAAAAAATCATAATTAGGAGCATCTTCTTGAAGTTGAATCCCGCTAGCACTGAGAAGATGTTGATAAATCGAACCTCGATGAAAACTTTCGGCGACAATATAAGCCACCGCAGAAACAATCATCAACGGTAAAACTAGATTAAAATCCGTTGTCATTTCAAAGACAATCACAATTGCTGTGACGGGAACTCTGACTACTGCCGTAAAAAATGCACCCATGCCTGCCAAAGCAAAAGTATGAGCAGATTGACTAGCAATCAAATTAACCTCTACCATCCCAACTAAATAGCCCAAAGCAGAACCCAAAACCAAAGCAGGAGCAAACAATCCCCCAGGTGCGCCACAACTATAAGCCAGAATCGTCAAGAAAAAATGAGCCGAAAAAGCGATCGCGATCGCTTGCCAACTCAATCCTCCAGAAATTAAAAATTCTCGTAAACCAGCATTATCACGAAAAAAAGTAGGTAAAAAAGCAATAATAATCCCAGAAATTAATCCTGCCAATCCCATTCGCAAAGGCATAGGTATTTTTAATTGACGGTTAAGTTTGATGCCGTAGAGAATACCGTGATTAAATAACACTCCCAACAAACCAGCTAAAATTCCCAACACAATATAAAAAGGAATCTCTTGAGCAGCAAAACTACTTTGTTGAGAAGAACGTAACATAGTTGTAGGTATATTCAAGTCTGCCGAACCTAAACTACGAGAAACGACAGCCCCTGTAAAAGAAGCGACGATCGCTGTTTCTAAAGTCAAACCCGAAACATCCCGCATCAACTCTTCAACCACAAATAAAACCCCTGCAATTGGCGTATTAAAACCTGCTGCTAATCCTGCTGCTGCACCTGCTGCAATCATCTGACGGCGATTGGTAGGTGAATTAGGAATCCAACTACTTAACTGGGCTGCTAAAGCTGCGCCAATATGAACCGTCGGCCCGCGACGACCTAAAGTTAAACCAGCACCCAAAACCAAAATAGTTCCAACCGCTTTTACTAAAGCAACTCTCAAATTCAAAGGCATCGGATATCTCGCTAATGCAGCTTTAACCTGGGGAATACCACCTCCTGCTGCTTCTGGTGACAGAATTTCAATCGCCCAACCAGCAAGTGTCCCAAAGATCAAACCAGTTATTGGTAAAGTAATGATTGCACCATATTCATAAGCAGTTTTGATCCGCCATCCTCCTAACCAGCCAATCCCCTGTTTCAGTAACAGAGCAGCTAATCCTGATAAAATACCGATTAAACAAGCTTCAATTAACGCATAGCGGTTATCAATTGAACTGCGCGCCAAAACTCTGGATTTAAACCACTCATCAAGTCGATTCCTCATAATAGGATAGAAACTGTATTGGTTAGCTGATGAATTATGAAAGAACTAGATCGAGAAAAAACAACTACTATTCTCAACGAAATAATGGAATTTGAACTAGCTGGAGTTGTGCGTTACACTCATTATTCCTTGATGGTTACTGGACCGAATCGTATTCCTATTGTGCAATTCTTTCAAGCACAAGCTAATGAATCTTTAACTCATGCTCAACAAGTAGGAGAAATTCTGACTGGTTTAGAAGGGCATCCTAGTCTCAAAATCGCTCCGATTGAAGAAAGCTATGAACACAACCTTCATGCAATTTTATCGGAAAGTCTCAATCATGAAAAAAAAGCTTTGGAACTATATAAGAAGTTACTCAGTGTGGTTGAAGATGCAAGTGTTTATCTTGAAGAGTTTACCCGTAGTATGATTGGACAAGAAGAATTACACAACATAGAAATTAGAAAGATGTTGCGCGATTTTGTTTAATTGAATGTTTGCCACCAACATAAACCGAATTATCTATCCTTAGATAGATATAACTGGATTAGTTGAGTTACATTTTTTATACTTGAGAGACAGGCACTAAATCAATTTTCTTGTTGAGGTGAGATATAACGGTTCTTAGCATTAATGAAATACAGTTCGTGTTCCTGGTTGAGCGTTGATATTTGATGGTTAATTGAAAACTGGTGTAGAGACGCGATATATCGCGTCTCTACTAGTCACTGTTAATAGGTGAAGTACACCTATTTAAGAAAGGCTATATTTATTTCCTTCAATTAAAAATTGATCAAAATTCATTATTAAATTTAAGCGTAAAAATAATTATAAAAAATAATAAAAATCAAAATAAAAATGAATAATTATATTAATAACAAACAACTTTATCAACAAAAACTTAAAGTACAAATTGACAAACTAAATGTTCACATTGCAGAACTTAAAACCCATGTTGAACATACTAAGACTGATGTCTCAAATCAATATCAAAGTAAATTAGAAGAACTATATACGAAACGCGAACTTGCCCAAATTAAATTCCAAGAACTACAACAAACTAGTGAGGAAGCTTGGGAAGAAATGAAACAAGGACTTGAAAAAGCTTTGGCTGAACTAAATCAAGCCTGGAAAAATGCGATTTATAAATTCAAATAAAAAAAAATATGATGGCTACTCTTAAATTGGCTTTTACACTGACCAGTTACCAGTAAAGACGTAACATATTACGTCTCTACATTAGTTATTAATTACCTTCTGTCTTCTGCCTTTTACTTTTGGACTTGCTTACTTAATTGTCTGAGTTTGTTTGTTAGCTAAACCTTCCTTACTATGGTCTAAGCGTAACTCTCCTTGGGGTTGTTGACGCAGTTGTTGAGGAGTTTGTTGACCAACTGAACCTTTGGCTACTGTTACTCCACCATCTGCTAACCATAATGCACCTGTGACATAACTAGCTTCATCAGAAGCTAAAAAAGCGCAAACATTGGCTATTTCTTCTGGTGTACCTCGGCGTGCCATTGGAGTAGCTTCGATCAACATTTTTTCCATTTCTGCATCCATTGGACCCGTTTCTTTGTGTGTCCAAGCAGTATCAATAGCACCAGGACAGTAACAATTAGCTCGAACTCCGTATTTGGCTTGTTCGACTGCAACTCCTTTCACAAAAGAATGCATCCATCCCTTAGTGCCACCATAAGGAGTATTTTGGGCTAAGCCATTAAAACCTGCTTCTGAACCTGCACAGACAATGTTACCTTTGGTTCTTTGCAGATAAGGGAGAGCGTATTTGGTCATAACAAAAGCAGAACGCAAGTTCATTTTTAGAGTTTGATCGAAAACATCTATAGGGTAATCTTGAGTTTCTGCTGTAGCGAGGAAAACCCCCGCATTATTAACTAAAATATCCAACTTGTCGTATTGGTCGATCGCGGTTTGAATACATTTTAGAGCGTCTTTTTCTTCCGATACATCACCACAACAAGCAACTGCTTCACCACCATATTCTTTAATCGAAGCTACCACATCATCGACGGGATCGTAAGAAAACCCGTTAACTACTACTTTAGCTCCTTCTTTGGCAAATTTATGAGCGATCGCTTCTCCAATGCCCGTACCAGCACCAGTGACAATTGCTACTTTTCCTTCCAAACGTCTCATGATTTTTAATTCCTATAAAGCTTGAGCAGTGGGACGAATCAAAATTTCATTAACATCAACTTCAGGAGGCTGTTCGAGAGCATACACAATCGCACGAGCGATCGCATCTGCATCAATAGCTTCTTGATAAATTGCTTCGATATTTTGAGAAGCTTCTGTATCTTGAATTGAATTAGTTAATTCAGTAGCTACTGCACCTGGAGAGATAATTGTGCAACGAATATCTGCACCAACTTCTTGACGTAAACCTTCAGAAATTGCTCGTACTGCAAATTTACTACCACAATAAACCGCACCACCTGGAAAGACTACGTGACCAGCCACTGAGGAAATATTAATAATATGACCGTTCTTAGCAGATTGCATGATCGGTAACACCGCAGCAATTCCGTATAAAACACCTTTAATATTTACATCAACAATCTTGTCCCATTCCTCAACTCTCAATTTATCAAGGCGGGATAAAGGCATTAAGCCAGCATTATTGAGCAAAACATCGATTTTGCCATATTTATCAAGGGTTGTTTGAGCCAAAGCTTGCATTTGCTGATAATTAGTCACATCAACTGTTTGATAAGTCGCCGTTCCTCCTGCTTGTTCGATTTTACTTACCAAATCTTGTAGCCGTTCTTCACGACGTGCTGCTAACATTAATTTAGCTCCACGTTCAGCAAGCATTTTAGCTGTAGCTTCGCCAATACCACTACTAGCACCAGTAATAATTACACTTTTTCCAGAAATAGAGTTCATATATACTTATTTTGCGCTTAATTTGCAGTTGTGGTTATATAATTTGATTGAGACACTATCAGAACTCTAAGATTTATCTACAAATTATGTCTCTGCTGAGAGAAAGAGATTGGGAAATCAAATTTTAGTGTTGATGGCTGTTAGCTAAGAGCTAATTTCATCTCAACGAAACGAGCTTGACATCAAACTACTTTACACAACTAAAATGAATCTTCCCGTTTTTGAAATTGTCGCTATGGCTGCCTCAGCAGGAGGATTAAATGCTATTAGTCAAGTATTATCAAACTTACCTGCCGATTTTGCTGCTGCTATTGTAGTCGTCCAACATCTCGATCCCTCTAGTCGCTCTTATATGGCAGAGATACTTAAGCGTCGCACCCCTTTAGCAGTTAAACAAGCCGAAGAAAACGATCGCATCAATTCGGGGACAATTTATATTGCTCCTCCTAACTACCATCTTTTGATTAATCCTGACCATACTCTATCGTTAAGTAAATCAAAATTAGTTCATTTTGTGCGTCCTTCTGCCGATTTACTGTTTGAGTCAGTAGCAGCTAGTTATCAAAAACGAGCGATCGCGGTTGTGCTAACAGGAACAGGTGAAGATGGCATTATGGGGGTACAGGCGATTCATGAAATGGGAGGGATCGTAATTGCTCAAGATGAAGCAACTTCTGAATATTTTGGGATGCCCAGTGCAGCGATTAAGACGGGAACAGTAGATTTTATCCTACCTATTAATGAAATCTCTGCAAAATTAATCGCTTTAGTAATGCCTAGAAAAGGTTAATTCCGAGCAAGCAGAATAACTTATGATTATTAGATGTATAAAACAAAAAACTATAAAATATTTTTTTTTATTTCTGATTTTTAATTTTTGAAGTTGTCTCATGTAGAAATAAATAATACTGTATTACTGTATCTATAAGTTTTTACAAGCTAAAAGCTAAGAGCGAACAGCTAATAGCTACGAACCTTATTACTCTCGGTTTTGACACATTCGCAGCCATCTCACCATCTCTCAGGAAGCAGTCATCTTACTATCACTCAAGAAGAAGCCATTTCACTATCGCTCAGAAAAAGGCTTTCAATCTTGTTTTGTTAATTAACCTTTCCAATCAAACAAATGAATTTTACAGATGATGATCGCGTTTTTGAAGAACTTTTAGAATATTTAAGAAGATCGCGGGGTTTCGATTTTACTGGTTACAAACGAACTAGCCTCAAACGTCGAGTACGCAAACAGATGCAATTGCGAGAACTAAACAGTTTTGAAGCTTATCTAGATTATTTGCAAGTTCACCAGGAAGAATTTCAATTACTTTTTAATAATATTTTGATTAATGTTACTACTTTTTTTCGAGATAAATTGGCATGGAAATATTTGCAGGAACAAACTATTCCTCATTTAATTGAAGGCAAGTCACCGCGATCGCCGATTCGGATTTGGAGTGCTGGTTGTGCTTCAGGAGAAGAAGCTTATACTCTCGCGATTTTGTTCGCAGACGTTTTGGGAGTAGAATTATTTCGTCAGCGAGTTAAAATTTATGCTACAGATGTAGACGAAGAAGCCCTGAATCAAGCTCGTCTAGCGAGCTACACTAGTCAACAAATCGAGCCAATTCCGCCAGAATTACGCGATCGCTTTTTTGAATTGCAAGGAGAACGCTATCTTTTTCGCCCAGACTTGCGCCGTGTGGTGATTTTTGGTCGTCACGACTTGGTACAAGATGCACCGATTTCTCGCCTCGACTTGTTAGTCTGTCGTAATACATTAATGTATTTTAATGCCGAAACTCAAGCTAAAATTCTCAATCGTTTTCACTTCGCCCTTAATAATTCGGGATTTCTGTTTTTAGGTAAAGCAGAAATGTTGCTTACTCACGCAAATCTTTTTACTCCTGCCAATTTACAACATCGCATCTTTAGTCCAATAGCGATAACCAGAAAACGCGACCGACCAATCCTCATAGCTGACAATATCAATTTTGCGGAAGAAGAAGTGAACAATAATTCCCATTTTCATTGGCAACTTCGAGAACTTGCTTTTGATACAGGTGCGATCGCTCAAATTATCATCGACCTCAATGGCAATATAGTACTAGCCAATGCTTCCGCTCGCAATCAATTTGGGATCAATTCCCTCGATTTGGGTCGACCTTTGCAAGATTTGGAAATTTCTTATCGTCCTCTAGAATTACGTTCTCCTCTCGAAAAGATTTACCAAGAACGACAAATTATTATTATTGAAGATGTAGTTCGTAATCTCAACAAAAATGAAACTCAGTATTTAAATGTCCAGTTTATTCCCCTTGAAGGCGACAATGGTGCAATTTTGGGAGTAAGCATTTTATTTATTGATGTTACCCGTTATCATGACCTGCAAGTTCAACTTCAACAAGCGAATCAAGAATTAGAAACTGCTAATGAGGAACTTCAATCTAGTAATGAAGAGTTAGAAACCACTAATGAAGAATTGCAATCAACTAATGAAGAGTTGGAAACTACTAACGAAGAACTGCAATCAACTAACGAAGAACTAGAGACAATGAATGAAGAACTGCAATCAACCAATGAAGAATTGCAGACTATCAATGACGAATTACGTCAACGGACAACCGAACTCAATCAAGCAAATAGTTTTCTAGGTTCGATTTTGGCAAGTATTCGCTCTGGTGTAATTGTAGTAGACTATCAGTTTAATATTCTCGGTTGGAATAATGAAGCCGAAAATCTCTGGGGATTGCGAGTCGATGAAGTTAAAGGACAATCTTTATTAGGTCTTGATATTGGTTTACCAGTTGCTCAATTACGAGAACCGATTCGTAGATGTCTAAGTAGAAATAAAGACAAACAAGAAATCCAGCTTAAAGCTATTAATCGCCGAGGAAAAACTATTCAATGTCATATTAGTTTTAATCCCTTAATTGGGATTAATAAAGAACTTCAGGGTGTAATACTCTTGATAGATGAAATTGGGGCTTCAATTGACTAAATTTAAACGTATCTTTAGATTGACTTTGAAAAAATAATTATGTCGGAACTAGAAAGTAAAAATTGGCATGAGCAGTTTATTGACGACCAAGAAAAAATTTCTCAAAATCATCAAAAAATTGCCGACAAATGTGCTCAAAAGCTCATTGAATTAGGCGAAAGGCTCCAAGCAGAAAATGAACCAGGAGGAAAATCTATTGCAGAACATGGTCAAAAAATTCTCCATTACACAAAAATTGAACAGGAAAAAACTCAACAAGCATCCGAACAAAACGAAGTAAATGCTTATGAATCTACAGAAATAGCTGCCCAACAACGAAGAAAAGCAACTCAGGAACACGTCCAAGCGATCGAAGAATATAACGCAATACTGCTGAAAAAAATCCAAGCTAATCAGGAGAAAAGTAAAAAGTCGTAGGGACGTAATATGTTACGTCTGTACAAAAGTAAAAAGTTAGATAAAATATAAAAGATAATGCTACAAACAGTTAAATTTAACTTATAGTTTAGCTAAGAGCTAAGAGCTAAAAAAAACTCTATCTGTAGCCAACATTTAAGTATTTAATATTTAAAAAAGTTGAAGCTTAAATTTTTTTTAAAAGATTTTGTTGTGGTTAAAGCTAAAGTTTCTCTTCGCTTTATTGTTTTTTATATTTAAAGTTTATCTAATTTTATTTTGTGAAAATTTTGTGATTAGTAAATCACTTATATAATTATTTTAAAGATAATAACTTAATAAAAAAGTTTATCTCATTCTGTACAATTGCGATCATTTTTTTGATTTTAATAAAAAATTTATAAATTAGTTATGAATATCTCAAATTTTGAGAACCAAATCAATAATGCTCAACAGCAATTAGCTAAAATGCAAGAGAATTTAGATCAACCTCCTTCTTCAGAAAGAGAAGCTGAAGCAATTACCGCCCTTTCTATTTCTATTGAAGAACTGCACGTAGCTTTAGAAGAGTTAGAACAACAAAACTCAGAATTAATTATTACTCGCCAAGAACTAGAAAAAGAACGTCAGCAATATCAAAATTTGTTTGAATTAGCTCCCGATGGATATATTGTGACCGATCGCAATGGCGTAATTCAAGCAGCCAATCGCTCTACAGAAAAATTGCTGCACGTAAGACGCGATCACTTATTAGGAAAACCTTTTATTCTTTTTATCTGCAAAACATCGCGCCATACTTTTCACCATTGTTTAGATTCTTTATTCCAAAGTTACGAGATTGAAGAATTGGAATTAGAATTGCAACCTCGTCATGGTAAACCTTTGATCGCAGGAATCTCTTTATCCGTAGAGCTAGATTTTAAAGGAAATATTACAAGACTATTGTGGTCAATTCGCGATCTCAGCGAACGGATCGCTAATGAGCAAAAAAACCGCCAACAAGCTGCTTTATTGGACGTAGCTACAGAAGCAATTATTGTCAGCGACTTGGAAGATAAAATTACGTTTTGGAACTCTAGTGCCAAAAACATTTACGAATGGGAAGCACCAGAAGTTCTTGGTAAAAACGCGATGGAACTTTGGTGGCAAGAAACTGTACCTCAACTAGCAGAAGCCAAACAAAGTGCATTAGCACAAGGAAAATGGCAGGGAGAACTCAAAAAATATACTAAAACAGGTCGAGAAATCTTGGTAGAAAGTCACTGGTCAGTTATACGCGATCGCTCAGAACAACCAAAATCTATTCTAATTGTAGACACCGACATCACTGAAAAAAAACAACTAGAATCTCAATTATTCCAATCCCAACGTTTAGAAAGTATCGGCACTCTGGCAAGCGGAATTGCCCATGATCTCAATAATATTCTTAATCCTATCTTAGGCTCGGTGCAAATTTTGCCTCGTCTGATCCCTCAACCAAACGAATCCTGTCGCAAATTAACTGAGTTAATCGAAACTAATGCTAAACGCGGTGCCAATATCGTCAAACAAGTACTCGCATTCTCTCGGAGTGAAGAAGGCGAAAGGCAAAATCTTAAACTCAACAGTGTAATTGAAGAAGTTGAACATTTAATCCAAGAGACTTTTCCGAAAACAATTAATTTGGTCGTCAATACTCCCCCAGATTTATGGACAGTTTACGCCAATCCTACCCAAATGCATCAAGTATTACTCAATCTTTGCGTCAATTCTCGCGATGCAATGCCTTATGGTGGAACTTTGATGATTTGTGCCGAAAACCGAATTGTTACAGAAGACTACGCTCGCAAACATCTTGATGCCGAAGCAGGAGCTTATGTTGTTTTCTCAATCATCGATACTGGTTATGGCATTCCCCCTCAGATTCTGGAGCGAATTTTTGAGCCATTTTTCACGACAAAAGAAGTATATCAAGGTACTGGATTAGGACTTTTTACCGCGATGGGAATTGTGAAAAATCATGGAGGTTTTATTGAAGTATCGAGTGAATTGAAATCTGGTACTCAATTTGAAATTTTCTTGCCAGCTATCGAAATCGAAAAAATAGAAACCAAAGTTTCAACATCAGCCTTACCCGAAGGCAAGGGAGAATTAATTTTGGTAGTCGACGATGAAAAAGACAACCTTTACATGACTCAAATTTTACTAGAAACTTCTGGTTATCGGGTACTAACTGCCAAAGACGGCTTAGACGCGGTCGCAATTTTTGAACAGCATTATGGTGAAATCGAACTAGTGTTAATGGATATGATGATGCCCAATCTGGATGGAGCCACTGCGATCGCGGAATTAGTAAAAATTGCTCCTCAAGTTAAAATAATCAGTCTTAGCGGACTGGCAACTGACTATTCTCTAGCCAGAAATTCTAAGGTTAAAGCCTTTTTAGCCAAACCAATTACCGCAGAAAGTTTACTGACTACTATTAAACAAGTTATTCAAAACTAAAATTTTCTTGAGATGAAATTAGTTTTTAGCTGTTGGCTAAACTTTTAAAAAATCAAACTATTTGTAGTATTCTTTTTTCTATTTCATATATAGCAGTCGAAGGAAAGATCAGGACGCACAAATATTGTAAGAGCGATCGCTTCGCTGCACCTTCGGAGACGCGAATCGCCCCTACGATTCAATATTCTGTCTTAACCTATAGTTCGGTTGCTATAACTTTTGAACGGGCAGGGCAATGCCTTGCTCCTAGCTGACTTTTTGCGAGCTATTAATAATAAAATGTAGAGGCAATTTATGAATCACCTCTACTCCAATCTTCAAAACTTCTAATAATTAGCAAATAAACCTTTCAAGAGATTTTTAGCCAGCCATTTCTAATTGCAATTGTTTTTTAGCTTCTTTAAATTCAGTTGCCATTTGTTGCTGTTGTTGAGAAGAACAGTTACTCTTGATGGCAGAGAACATTGTGCTTTCTTCTTGACGAGTATGGTCACCAACCATTTCTTTGACTTGCTGCAACATATCTTTGAATTCTTGAGAATCTGGCTCTAAAGACTTCATCTGGTCAAGAATTTCTCTAAGTTGTGCTTGTTCATCATAAAGTTCTTGGGTATCTTCGTCGCCATAAAATGGACGTACAGTAGGATAAACAACTTGTTCTTCTGCTACTGAATGAACTAGTAAATCTTGATAAAGTTGACCAAAATATTCTTGGATTTTTTGATTATCATTACTTTGTTCAATTTCGCCAATTAAAACATTGACTTTTTGATGATCCATACGGATGATATCTTGAATTTTCAGATCTGATTGATCAGAGTTTTGAGTAGCCACACTACCTACTACACCAGTAAGTGCTGAAATGGCATCTTGAACACGACTCCAAAGTCCTTGGTCTGCTTCTTCTCCAGTTAATTCACGAGTTCCTAAAACTTCAAGTACTCCTTTTAGTTGCTCTTGATGAGCGCGGTTTTCAAAGTTAACCGTATTGATAGGTGCGAGGGCTGCTTGAACATCAGCACCAACTATCTGAGCAGCTTTATGTACAATTAGCCCAGACATAACTTGTCCGTGTTTTAGTAGTTCGTGTTGAGCCATTTTTTCGTACATGGTTAGGTCAGAACCCGACATCATTTCTTCGGCTTTCTGAACCATTTGTTGGACTTTATCTTTTGGTTCTGATTGAATACCGTATTGAGTAATGGCTGTTTCAATAATACCTAGATTCTTTTGGTCATCGGAAAGCATTTTTTGAAGGCGATCGCGAATCTCGGTATCATCACATTGATTGATAAACTCTTGTTCGTTAGAAATAATTAAATCTTGAATAGCTTTCATGCCTGCTAATTTTTCTGCAAGAGCAGCACGTTTTTCATCTGTTAAAGATACCATTAGCTTTACCTCAAAAGACTTTATTTATTAAATTTGTTCTTATTTGAAGATAAATAATAAAAACAAGTTATTTCATCAATCATTTGATAGAGGATTAAAACTAATTTTTGGTAATTTTGGTAAGTTAATGTTTTTGAATGAAATTATTTAAAATGTGTTCTATCTATAGATATAAAAATTTAAGCCCTTTTTACTTATTGATAATAATAATCAATAATTATCATAAAATTGCGAGACTGTTTGAAAATTTTAATTTTTAACTATTATTTGATTAGGTAAGATTTTCAAGTGTAAAGTAATTAAGAATACAGATCAAAAGCAGATTAAAAACTATTAACAAAAAAGCGGACTCGCCCTTAGTGAGCCACAGAGCGAGTGCAAGTCAGTTATTTCAGTTACCAGTCACCAGTCATCAGTGACCAGTTATTAGTTTTTGATTTTTAACTTTTGCCTTTTGCCTTTTGCCTTGGTACTGTTTACTTAAGGATTAGATATTAGTTGGGGTTGGGGTTGGGGTTGAGATTGAATTTGAGGTTGTGATTGAGGTTGGAGTTCAGATTCAGTGTCTGGTTTAGTAATAGTAGGAACTACTTGCATTTTGGTCGAAGATGCGATCGCATAATATAATTGTTGTGCCAGCATTTTGTTTCCTTCTGGGCTGAGGTGAATTGCATCAATAAAACTAGGTGCAGGATATTCGTCTTGAAGAGGATATAACTCGATAGTTTTGACATTATAAGGAAAAACTCTTGCCAGTTCTTTACTAGCAGCTACAAACTGCGGATAAAACTGTTTTGCTTTTTGGATATAATCTCTACCAAGTTCAGTAGTTACACTTCCTTCTACAGCAGTTAATCTACTAGGATTTCTACCTGTAATTTCTGGTTGTACAGCGATAATTAAAGGAATACGCGCCCCAGCAGTCAAACCAGCCATTTGTTTATGATTTTGAAAATAGCGAGCAATTCGACGTTGAGATTCACTTTGATCTTGAGGAAAATATTGAGCTAAGTTATTTAACTGTTCATCTAACAACCAAGTAACTTGTTGTTCTGAAGGTTTAACCGATAGCCAATTATCCTGAATAAATCTAATTAGATAAACTTTATCGCGTAGAGGTTGCAGACTTTTTTTGAGATAGACACGCAAATAAGTTGGGCCATCATCGAGCATTTTTTCGAGTTGAGGTATTTCAATCGCAGTTTGATTACTAGGAAGCATTAAATCTACATAGCCATCCAATACGATTACTAAATCGGGTTTATACCGCAAAGTATCCAAAGCCAATTGAGCTAATTGGTTTCCCGAAGCATAACCAGGAACAGCAGCATTAATCACACGATAGTTGCCTGATTTAATTTTTAAAGGTTTGGCTAAAGCTTGTTTTTGTGCTTCTTCATCTCCAGAAATCGAATTAGAACGATACATTTGAGGAGAGTCTTTTTGTTGTTGGACTCTTTGATTTAGAAAAGCCTCTAATTGTTCACTAATTGTTTCTTGATTATTAAAACTACCGTAACCAAAAGCAGTCGAACCACCTAACAGAAAAATTCTAATTTCATCTTTAGGTTTAACAGTTGAAATTGGCTCTGTATCTCGAAAACCCTGCTCGTTAATTTGCCAATATTGATTTTTTTGATTAGGAATCAATTGATAGCCTAGAGAAACACTACGTTGAGCGACTAGAGTTCCATCTACTCCAATAGTTTGATAAGGTTGTCCAGTTTCTGTTACAAACTTGAGGCGATAAGCTTTTCTAACTTGAGTTTCTGTTTGACTTTGGCTAGACTCTTTTCTTTTACCCGCTACATCCATTACGATACGGGTTAATAGTTCAAGAACCATTAAAGAGAGAAGCAGAGACAAAATGACCCATAACCAAGATAAATTGCGACGAGGTTTAGGTTTGCGTTTAGTAAAAATTAGACGTTCACGAGGGTGAGATTTAAACATAAGTTATACCTTATCAATCAATAGAAAATATCCACAATCTTGATCGAAGTAATTGATCGCTCTTTTGTTAAAAGTCTGTGATACATTTACTCTGACTAGCCCTAATCCATCAGGATTGAAAATTTTAAAATTCTTAATTGTTCATGGCTTATAAATTATTGTTCGTTTGTTTAGGTAACATTTGTCGTTCTCCCTCAGCAGAGAATATTACTAACCATTTAATTCAAGAAGCTGGTTTAGTAGGGAAAATTGTCTGTGATTCGGCAGGAACTTCTAGCTATCATATTGGTTCTCCTCCAGACCGTCGTATGACTGCTGCTGCAACTAAAAGAGGAATCAAACTTCAAGGTCGGGCAAGGCAATTTCAACCATTGGATTTTGAAAAATTTGACCTAATTCTAGCTATGGATAAACAAAATTACCAAGATATTCTTTATCTTGACCGCCAAGACCAATACCAGGATAAAGTTCGCTTGATTTGCGATTTTGCCACTTCCTATCCAGACCGAGAAGTTCCCGATCCTTACTATGGAGGTTCTCAAGGGTTTGAATACGTAATTGATTTGTTATTAGATGCTTGTCAGGGTTTGTTGGCATACGTAGTTAAAACTCAAGAATATCAAGCAAAACTATAACTTCAAAAACTACTAACCACACTCTCTGATAGGTGTCAGTATGATGAATAGATTTAACTTTCAAGTATTTAAAAGGTTTTGGGCGATCGCAAAACTTTATTGGTTTGGCAATGAAAAAAAAGGAGCTTGGACTCTACTCGGTTTATTATTTATTTTATTAATTGCCTATACATTACTAAGTGTTAAATTAACTGAAGAGCAAGGCAATATTATTTCTTCTCTTTCGGCAAAAAGTCCAGAGAGATTTTGGACAACGATTAAAATATTTTTAGGAATACTAATTGTATATGTACCTTTATTTGCGGGTTTTAATTACGTTCAATATAGATTAGGTAATTATTGGCGTAGATGGCTGACCCAAAATTTTTTAGGACGTTATTTTAGTAATCGAGCTTTTTATGAATTAGGTAATTTTAATACAAATATTGATAATCCTGATCAACGTATTTCTGAAGATATTAAAGGTTTTACTCAAGATTCTTTAGTATTTTTATTAGTAATTATTAACTCAATTTTTCAAGTAGCAGCTTTTAGTTTTGTCCTTTGGAAAATTTCACCAAATTTAGTTTGGCTACTAGTTGGATATGCTTTGGTTGGTACAATTTTTGCTACAGGAGTGTTTGGCAAAAAACTAGTTAAAGTTAATTTTGATCAACTTAAAAAAGAAGCTAATTTTCGTTTTGGTCTAGTTCGGATTCGAGAAAATTCTGAATCAATTGCTTTTTATCAAGGAGAAAATCAAGAAAATAATAAATTAAAACAAATCTTTCATGAGGTTTTTGAAAACTTTAATTTACTGATTCTATGGCAAGAATTATATTTTGGTTTATTTGTCAACACTTATGAATTTATTCCTTATATTATTCCTGCGATCGTAGTTGCTCCTAGTGTTTTTGATGGTACTTTTGAAGTAGGTAAAGTCACCGAAGCTCAAATTGCTTTTGCTAGAGTTTTTGCTTCTTTAAATATTATTGTTAGTCGTTTTCAATCCTTGACTGCTTTTGTCGCTGGAATTGATCGCTTATCTTCTTTGGATGAATATCTCAATCGTCTTGAACACAAAACTACTCGACGAGAACGCCCCACTATCGATACAGTTGAAGATGGTCGTTTAGCCATTCAACGTCTAACTTTACAAACACCCAATTATCAAAAAACCCTCGTCCGCAATCTTTCCTTCGCCCTCGAACCAAGAACAGGATTACTAATTATGGGATCGAGTGGCTGTGGTAAAAGTTCCTTATTAAGAGCGATCGCAGGGTTGTGGAATTCTGGCACAGGAGTAATTACTCGTCCTCATTTAGCCCAAATGCTGTTTTTGCCACAAAAACCCTACATGATCCTAGGAACTCTGCGCAATCAGTTGATTTATCCTCAAGCTGAGTTGTCTATAGAAGACCAACAACTATATCATGTTCTAGAACAAGTGAATTTAGCCGATTTAGCCGACCGATTTGGTGGATTAAACGCCGAACAAGATTGGGGAGATGTTTTATCTTTAGGAGAACAACAAAGATTAGCTTTTGCTCGCATCCTGATTAACAAGCCAAAATACACCATTTTGGACGAAGCTACTAGCGCGTTAGATCTGAAAAACGAAGAAAATCTTTACAATCATTTGAAAAAAAGCGAAACTACGTTTATCAGTGTGGGTCATCGTTCTACTTTACTCAAATATCATAAATTAGTCTTAAAAATCGAGAATAGCGAACAATGGCAACTCGAACAAGTCACTTAATCAAACTGTGACGGGAGTAGCAAACCGAATTTCTGTATTGTTATATTCGGGAAGCCAACCCTCAGTAGTGGTGAAATACCGTACTGCTTTAATTTTTGATTGTTTAGTTAAATAAAACCAATGTTGTGTTCCTGCGGGTACGTTAATATATTCTTCTGGTTGGATGGTTAATTCTACTTGCGAACCATCAGGAAGAACAAACCCAAACACACCTTCGCCAGCAACAATGTAGCGGACTTCATCATCAGCATGAGTGTGACAGCGATTAAATTTAGATAATAAGGTATCCAGGTTAGGCGTATCAGGATTGAGAACAATCAAATCGCGAGCTTGATAACCAGCAGTTTGTTTTAATTGCTCAAAATAATGGTCTAAAGCTTGTAAAACTGCTTCTTTTTGGCTTTCTGTTAGACTATCTTGGGCTAGAAGACGGTTGAGTTGAGAATCATCACCGACAGTCCAATAATTTAACTCAATATTAAGGGGAGCAAGTTTTTGAGCAATATCTTCTAGTTGAGTATAAGTTGTGCCATTTTCTAAACGCAATACTGCCATAGTTCTCTCCACAAGTTATTTATAACCAAATAAAGGTTAGGCATAACCCAACCTCTTTCTAATTGTCAGGAAAATAAATTTAAATTGCAACTTAATCGGGCAAAAGACCTTTTTCTGCCAACCACTGCTGATTATACAATCGCGATTGATAACGACTGCCACCATCACACAAAACAGTTACAATCGTATGACCAGGCCCTATTTGTTTGGCTAAAGCTACCGCAGCAGCAACGTTAATTCCTACCGAACCCCCCATAAATAAACCATCTTGACGAAGTAATTGATAAAGAACTCTCACACATTCCTGGTCGTCAACTTGAATGGCATCGTCCATTGGTGCGCCTTCCATATTAGCCGTAACGCGACTGTTACCAATTCCTTCAGTAATTGAGTTACCTTCGGTTTTAATTTCTCCTGTTTTTACATAGCTATACAGTCCGCTACCCATAGGATCGGCTACTACGCATCGAATCTCGGGATTTTGATCTTTGAGAAACATCGCTACCCCAGCATAAGTGCCACCTGTACCTGTAGCTGTTACCCAAGCATCAATTTTGCCATCGGTTTGTTCCCAGATTTCTTTACCAGTGGTTTCATAATGTGCCTGGCGATTGGCTAAATTATCAAATTGATTAGCCCAGATAGCGTTATCCATCTCTGCTGCCAAACGTCCTGAAAGTTTGACATAGTTATTTGGATTTTTATAAGGTACGGCGGGAACAGTACGAACCTCAGCCCCCAAAGTTCTTAATGTATCTATTTTTTCTTGAGATTGAGTTTCAGGAATAATAATTAAACACTTGTATCCTTTAGCATTACAAATATGTGCCAAGCCAATTCCTGTATTACCAGCCGTTCCTTCGACAACTGTTCCTCCAGGCTTTAATAATTCTTTTTGTTCGGCATCTTCAATAATATATAAAGCAGCCCTATCTTTAACTGAACCTCCAGGATTAAGGAATTCTGCTTTACCAAGAATTTCACAACCTGTTGCTTCACTAAAGCTGTTTAAGCGAATTAAAGGTGTATTGCCAACTGTACCTACAAAACCGTCTTTAATATCCATTTTAATTAATCATGCTTTTACCGATCTAGATTAGCGGTAACTAGGTATTAATTTTTCAAAAGAGATCTTTCAAAAGATTTTCCTTTTAACATTCGATTCCAATACAAATAGGGCAAACCGTATTTTTTCAACAGCCACATACTGTATCTTTCTTTAGCGGGATCGAGAGGAAAGGTAGGACTAGGATTCTTATCATAATCAAATTCGGCAAAAATTACCTTGCCATAGCCAGTAATTAGGGGACAACAGGCATAACCATCGTATTGTTTATCCAAAGATTGAGAAGCCATTACTGAGAGTAAATTTTGAACTAAAACAGGGGCTTCTGCACGTACCGCAGCAGCAGTTTTAGAAGTAGGCAAAGAAGAAGCATCACCCAAAGAAAAGACATTAGGATAAGTTTTATGTTGCAAACTGTATTTATCTACGTCTACCCAACCATCGCCATCAGCTAATTTACTATTTTTAATAAAATCTGGCGCACTCATCGGAGGCGTAACGTGAATCAGATCGTATTTAATTGTTACGTCTGCAATACCTTCAGCAGTGGTGACAGTAAAAATGGCTTCTTTAGTATCAGCTTTGATCGCTTTAAGATTGTGATTAGTTTTGAGTTCGATATCTTTGCGATTGACTACTTCCATTAAAGGTTTAGCATAGGCAGGCACACCAAAAATACCTCCTGCTGCTGTGCAATAAATAATCTTAGATTTGTTACGTATTCCTTGATCGCGAAAAGTATCATCAGCTAGATACATAATTTTTTGAGGCGCGCCAGCACATTTGATCTGAGTGTTGGGATAGGTAAAGATGGCTGTACCGCCTTGGAAATTGCTAATCATCTCCCAGGTTTTTGGAGCTTGTTCGTAGGCATAATTGCTACAAACTCCATTTTTACCCAATGCATCTGGTAAACCTTCAACTAGATGCCAGTCGATTTGAATTCCTGGACATACTACCAAATAATCGTAGGTAATTTTAGTACCGTTTTGAGTAATTACTGCATTGTTGTCAGGGTCTAAATTTTGACAATAATCTTTAATCCAAGTAGCTTGGGAAGGAATAACTTCTTTTTCTAGTTTAACCGTAGCTTCTGCTTGATAAGCACCACCACCAACTAAAGTCCAAGCTGGTTGATAGTAATGTTTGTCTGAAGGTTCGATCAGGGCAAGCTCTAAATTTTGGTTAGCTGCCAACAGTTGAGAAGCAACTGTAATTCCTGCTGCGCCTCCGCCAATGATGACAATTTGATGATGAATTTCTTTGGTTGTGGTTGACATAATTAATAATTGCGATCGCAATATCTAACAAAACTTAAGCTATCCAAAAGCCTATTTAAAACAATAATTACTGAACTAGGTAATCAACAGAAAGGTTCAAACAATCTTTAGACTTACTGTGTATTAACCCAATTCAGTAACGCTAACCACTTAACTAAACTTAATTACAAATTAGGGAGTAGCTATATTTTGTTCTTTCCCTATCTTCAGTAACACTCCTTTTATTTATCAGGTTGAGGAGTCATCCGTAAATAAGGTTTGATTTCAGTTACTCCTTTGGGGAATTTTTGTTTAGCTTCTTCGGTAGGAATAGAAGGCGCAACTACAACATCATCACCCTCTTTCCAGTTGACAGGAGTAGCAACAGAGTATTTATCAGTCAGTTGTAAAGAGTCAATCACTCTTAAAATTTCTTCAAAGTTTCGTCCAGTGCTAGGTGGATAAGTAATAGTCAAACGTAACTTTTTATCTGGGTCAATTACAAATACTGTTCTAACCGTTACTTTAGCATTAGCATTTGGGTGAATCATGTCATAAAGGTCAGAAACCTTTTGATTTTCATCAGCTAAAATTGGATAGTTAACAGTAGTATTTTGAGTTTCGTTGATATCACCAATCCAACCTTGATGAGAATCTACACCATCAACACTTAAAGCAATTACTTTGACATTGCGCTGATCAAATTCTGGTTTGAGTTTAGAAACTTCCCCTAATTCGGTGGTGCAAACAGGGGTATAATCGGCTGGGTGAGAAAATAGCACTACCCAACTATCTCCAGCCCATTCGTAGAAAGAAATATCTCCCATATTGGAAGCTTGAGTAAAATCAGGTACTGTATCGCCTAATCTAAGAGCTACCATTTGAAATTCCTCGTGTATTATCTGAGCAATTTTTTATCTTCCCATAAAACCATCTTGGTAAACTTTTGATAGAAACTTTTGATGGAAATAATTTAATCAAAACTACACCAATACACTTTTACTAATCCAAACAATAGATCAGCTTTTGATATTTGCTTGCTTGAGTAAAGACAAAAAAAATTGTTGACTCATCAGTGGTGGGAAATAATTAGTTACAGTTGAATTAATTAGAGAAGTAAACTTTCAGTCTTTTAGCCCACCTTGATAAGATAAAGAAAAAATATATTTAATCAAGTTAGTTCTCGGTAACGCGATCGCAGGTAACTGTCAAAAGTTGGTAATTTTTTAGTCAATAGTTACTGAGAAACGTTAACATAAATTAACAATAGTGAATTGATTTAAATATGGATTAATCACTTTCCCATAACTAAAAGCAATTTTAAGCTAGGAGAGGTAATGGCTAGAGATAACTAGACAGCCTCAAATAAATAGATAAAATTTATTTTCAACCGTAGGAGACTCCCAGAGTGACCAAAAACAATAACAAAAAGTGGCGCAATGCTGGACTATATGTACTACTCGCAGTAGTAGTAGTAGCTCTTGGTACTGCCTTTTTAGATAAACAACCTCAAAGTAGACAAACTTGGAAATATAGTAAATTTATTAACGAAGTTGAAACAGGCAACGTAGAAAGCGTCAAAATCAGTGCAGACCGCACTAGAGCAGTAGTGATTGGTCAAGAAGGCAATCCTATTGTGGTTAATCTACCCAACGATCCTCAATTAATCGATATCCTCAGTCAAAAAGGAGTAGATATTGCGGTTCTACCTCAAAGTGATGAAGGATTTTGGTTTAGAGCTTTAAGTAGTCTGTTTTTCCCTATTTTATTGTTAGTTGGTTTATTTTTCTTGCTCAGAAGAGCGCAAAGCGGTCCTGGTTCTCAAGCAATGAACTTTGGTAAATCAAAAGCTAGAGTTCAAATGGAACCTCAAACCCAAGTTACTTTTGGTGATGTAGCTGGCATCGAACAAGCCAAACTAGAATTAACTGAAGTAGTCGATTTCCTCAAAAATGCAGACCGTTTTACGGCAATTGGAGCAAAAATTCCCAAAGGGGTTTTATTAGTAGGCCCTCCTGGAACTGGTAAAACTTTACTTGCTAAAGCAGTAGCAGGAGAAGCAGGAGTACCTTTCTTTAGTATTTCTGGTTCTGAATTTGTGGAAATGTTTGTTGGGGTCGGTGCATCCCGTGTCCGTGATTTATTCGAGCAAGCTAAAGCTAACGCTCCTTGTATTGTTTTTATCGATGAGATTGATGCTGTTGGTCGTCAGCGTGGTGCTGGTTTAGGTGGTGGTAATGATGAGCGAGAACAAACACTCAACCAGCTATTAACCGAAATGGATGGTTTTGAAGGCAATACAGGAATCATCATCATCGCTGCGACTAACCGTCCTGATGTATTGGATGCTGCGTTGTTGCGTCCTGGACGTTTTGACCGTCAAGTAGTTGTAGACCGTCCCGACTATGCAGGTCGTCAAGAAATCCTTAAAGTCCACGCTCGTGGTAAGAGTTTAGCTCAAGACGTAGATTTAGATAAAATTGCCCGTCGTACTCCTGGTTTTACTGGTGCTGACTTATCCAATCTCCTCAATGAAGCTGCGATCTTAGCTGCACGTCGTAATTTAACTGAAATCTCCATGGATGAGATTAACGATGCGATCGACCGCGTTTTAGCTGGGCCAGAGAAGAAAAACCGTGTTATGAGCGAAAAACGCAAGGAATTAGTCGCTTATCACGAAGCTGGTCACGCTTTAGTTGGTGCATTAATGCCAGATTATGACCCAGTTCAAAAAATTAGTATTATTCCTCGTGGACGTGCTGGTGGTTTAACTTGGTTTACTCCTAGTGAAGACCGCATGGAGTCTGGTTTGTATTCTCGCTCTTACTTACAAAACCAAATGGCCGTAGCTTTAGGTGGTCGTATTGCTGAAGAAATTATCTTTGGTGAAGAAGAAGTCACTACAGGTGCATCTAACGACTTACAACAAGTAACCAGAGTTGCTCGTCAGATGGTCACTCGTTTTGGCATGAGCGATCGCTTGGGACCTGTTGCGTTAGGTCGTCAAAGTGGGAATGTTTTCCTCGGACGTGATATTGCTTCTGACCGAGATTTCTCTGATGAAACCGCAGCAGCTATTGATGAAGAAGTACGTAACCTAGTCGATCAAGCTTATCGTCGCGCTAAAGAAGTATTAGTTGGTAATCGTCACATTCTTGATAAATTAGCAGATATGCTAGTAGAAAAAGAAACTGTAGACTCAGAAGAATTTCAAGATTTGTTGGCTAACAATGATGTCAAAATGGCAGCTTTAGCTTAACCGCAAAATCTAATTAAAAATAATTAATCCAAGCAGCATCAAAAGATGCTGTTTTTTTTGTCAAATTTGGCAAACAGCATCAAAAAATTCGGATCCAATTGAAAGCGTAAAAAAAAGAATGAATCAAAAGTCATCGCAGTCAATTAGCTTAACCAGATCTGCCGATGATTTGGTAATACTTCATGATAATTTAAAGGTTATTAAGCAATGTCGAAGGTACTCCGTTTCGCCAAGACATCATCAATGAGTGGTTGACAAAAAAATGAGATTGAAACTGAAGAAAAAAAAACTCAAATAGTTCACACATTAGATGAACACCAAAAAAACTTGGTTTCAACTTCCTAAGATTTGAGATAAAACAATTCAGAGCAGGTAAATACCACTCTGGCAAAAAAAAATTTACAATAATTAAACCATTAATCAGGATAGATAGTTAATTGTGGGAAAGCCAAAAGCAGGCATCGTCTACAACGATATCAAACCCATAGCTTGTAAAGTTGCTTCAGATTTAGAAAAAACGCTGATTGCGAAAGGTTGGCAAGTTTGTTTAGCTTCAGGTATTGGAGGAATTCTTGAATACTCTACTCCAGGTAGTCCTGTTTGTCATACGCGGATTGAACAGTTAAGACCAGCTAATTTTGACCAAGATGTTGCTTTTGCTATAGTTTTAGGCGGAGATGGTACTGTTTTATCGGCTTTTCGGCAACTTGCTCCATCTGGAATTCCTATACTTTCCGTCAATACAGGTCATATGGGTTTTTTGACTGAGACTTATCTCAATCACCTACCTCAAGCTTTGGAAAAACTGTTAACGCAAGATTACGAAATTGAAGAGCGTTCAATGCTAGCAGTTAGAGTATTTCGTAATGAGGCTTTATTATGGGAAGCTCTGTGTTTAAATGAAATGGTGCTTCATCGTGAACCTTTGACCAGTATGTGTCATTTTGAAATTCAAATTGGTCGGCACGCGCCTATAGATATTGCAGCAGATGGGATTATTATTTCTACTCCTACTGGTTCTACTGCTTATTCTCTTAGTGCTGGCGGTCCGGTAGTCACACCAGAAGTACCAGTGTTGCAACTAGCTCCAATTTGTCCTCATTCTTTGGCATCGAGAGCTTTAGTTTTTTCAGACCAAGAAGTAGTTAATGTTTTTCCTGCCACTCCTAATCGAATGGTGATGGTAGTAGATGGCAATGGCGGTTGTTATATTTTGCCAGATGATCGCATTTGTATTGAAAAATCAGTTTATTCGGCTCGATTTATTCGTTTACAACCACCAGAATTTTTTCGTATCCTTAGAGAAAAGTTAGGTTGGGGATTGCCTCATATTGCTAAACCTACTTCTGTGGAACTTCCTTAATCGATTAATGGTCATTAAAATAACTTCCTACAGTACTTATGGTTACTAGCAGCGTCGTCACAGCTTCTAACTCCTGCATTTTAATTCTTGCTGATGATGTTCTTGCTCAACAAATTAGCATGGATTTGCAGGCAGTAGGTTACATTTGTGAAAAGGAGTCAAATCATACCAAACTGTTGTCCAGATTTCAAGAATTAGCTCCTGCTATGGTTGTCATCGATCAGAGTTGGGCGAATAATTCTGGTTTACTTTGTTGTCGTCAATTAAGAAATTTGGGTAGTCGAATTCCAATTTTAATCTTGATCGAAGAAGAAATTGTTGAAGAAAGAGTTGCTTGTTTAGAAGCTGGTGCAGACGACTATATTTTAAAACCATATAATCGAGAGAGTTTACTAGATTTAATTTCTCTGTATTTAAAAACAGAAGTTAATTTCCAAGAACAACTACGTTTTGCCGATTTAATTTTAGATTTGACTACACGTAGAGTGATTAAAGGCGGTCAGCCCGAAGGGCTGGCGCAGAAACCTCGCACTATCGATCTAACAATGAAGGAGTTTGAGTTACTTAAGTATTTGATGTCTAATCCTCGTAAAGTACTTACTAGAGAAGAAATTATTGAAAATGTCTGGGGTTACGATTACCGAGGTGAATCAAATGTCATTGAGGTTTATATTCGTTATTTACGACTCAAGATTGAAACCGAAGGACAAAAACGGTTGATTCAAACTGTTAGAGGTGTAGGTTATGTGTTGAGAGAACCTTAAATAATTAAATCTGAGAGGAATTGTTATCATTTATCAAATGAACAGGAAAAATAGTTGGGTAGTTTTTTTACTGATTGGCGTTTTATTCAATTCTGGTGCTGTTATTTTATCTAGCACTTTACTAGCAACAGCCTCGGCTTCTGAATCTCAACCTCAAGGACAAATTTTACCTATTGCAGCCAAAACTAACATTAAAGGACAAATTATTGAATTAGAAGTAGCTCAAACTCCCGAACAACAAGCTACAGGATTGATGTTTCGCGATTCCTTACCAGATAATAGAGGAATGCTTTTTTCTTTCGATACACCACAAGTTACCAGCTTTTGGATGAAAAATGTCAGCATTTCTTTGGATATGATTTTTTTATATCAAGGAAAAGTTAAAGCGATCGCTGCTAATGTTCCTCCTTGTACTACTAATCCTTGTCCTGTTTATGGCCCAAAAACTATCATCGATCAAGTTATTGAGTTACGAGGCGGTCGAGCTAAAGAATTAGGTTTAAAAGTTAACGATTTGGTGCAAATAGAATTTTTAGCTCAATCCTCAGAACATTAAGTTTTAAATTAACAATTAACTATCAACTAATATTCATCTTCTACTTCTTGATAAATATCTTTTAAAGATTGATTTTCGTATAATTCTTGAAGATTTTGATGTTTTTGTTTGCGAGAAGAACGACGGTATTTTTTTGTTTCTAATTTAGGTTCGTATTGACGTTTACCATCTCGTTTCATTTTTAACTTTAAACTTGATTCTTCATCAGGGGTTTTTTGTTGTTCGGCTTGATGAGCGATCGCTTCTTCTAAAAATTTGAGATAATATTCATAACGTTCCCAGTCTCCCCTCACCGCACAGTTAGGTTCATCTCGATGCAAACAATTACTAAACTGGCAGCTTTGTTGAGCTAATCTAACTCTAGCTTCAGGAAAATAACTAATTAAATCGCTTGGTTGACAATTTAAAGATGGTTGATTAAATCCTGGACTATCTGCCAATAAACCACCTCCAGGAAGTTCAAATAATTCGACGTGACGAGTAGTATGACGACCTCGTTGCAATTTACCCGATACTTCCCCTACTCTCAAATCAATCGAAGGGATTAAATAGTTAATTAAACTAGATTTACCTACTCCACTAGGACCTGCAACTACCGTAATTTTGTTCTGTAAATGATGGTAGAGCAACTCGATCCCTTGCTGCTTCACTACACTAATAAACAAGGGAGCGTAACCCCATTTTTGTAAACCTATTTGCCATTTTTGTTGTTCTTGGTGAGAAATTAGATCGCTTTTATTCAAACACAAACATAAATCTAAACCAGTCGACTCTGCTTTGACTAAAAAACGACTTAATTGCCAAGGGTCTAAACCAGGTTCTTCTAGTGCAAAAACTAACAGAATTTGGTCTACATTAGCAACTGGCGGACGTTGTAATTCCGTTTTTCGTGGTAAAACTTCAGCGATCGCTCCTCGTCGGTCTAACCAATCAGGCTCTTCAACTACAACGAGATCGCCTACCATCACCTTTTGACCAATTTTCTTAAGACGAGTTCTGCGAGTACATAGAAGAGCTAAATCATCAGTTGGTAAGAAATTCAAACCGCTCATTTCTACTGGTTGTTGTAACCGTACTTGATAAAAATTAGCTTGTACGGCGACTACTGTTCCCAGTAGTTCTGAATTTATCATGTTCTTCTTTCCTTGCTGATACTTATCTCTCCATTGTTTAAAGCGATGTTGGACGACGAATTAACAAAGAGAAAAACTCTTGACGGGGTTCAATCGACTCTAGTTGATAACCTTCCATAACCAGACTATCTGGTACTTGTTCTACTGGTTCGCCTGGATCTAGCCATACCTCCAGCAAAGAATTAGGAGGCATTTGTTCTAATTTCAATTTAGTGCGAACAAAATTAATTGGACAAGGTGTACCCCGTAAATCCAGATGAGCATCAGCTATGAAGGACTGATTTTCATTGTTATTGTTTTGAATAGGTGGAGAGTCGCTCATTTGTGAAACAATCCTCCTAAAAACCCCTCAATACCACCTTTTCCCGTATGTTCCCCTTTAATCTTAGCTAGTTTTTCTAGTAATTCCCTTTCTTCTGCATTAATTTTAGTGGGAATCCCTACTTTGATCGTAATTAGATGATCGCCTCGACTAACGGAATTACCTAATTTAGGTACTCCTTTATTTTCCAGAGTCAAAACGGTATCTGGTTGTGTTCCTGAAGGAATAGTTAATTCTTCTTTGCCATCGACTGTATTAACTTCCAGACGACATCCTAAAATTGCTTGCAGATAACTAATCGTAATCGTAGATTTAATATTAATTCCTTCTCTGGTAAATTCTCGATCCGATTCCACAAACAGATAAACATATAAATCTCCAGGAGTTCCACCTCTCACTCCAGCATCTCCTTCTGAAGATACTCGCAGTCGGGTTCCGTTATCTACGCCTGGAGGAATAGTAATTTTAAGCTTTTTAGTTTCTTGCTTACGACCAGCACCACCACAAGCTTCACATTTCTCCTCAATTACTTCACCCGTCCCGTTGCAAGTAGGACAAACAGAAACTTGAGCAAACGAGCCAAACGGAGTTCTAGTAGCACGACGAACTTGACCACTACCATTACAAGTATTACAAGTATGCGCTCCAGTTCCAGGTTTAGCACCAGTTCCCTCACAAACTTGGCAACTTTCTAGGTGAGGAATGCGAATTTGCTTTTCACCACCAAAAACTGCTTCGCGAAATTCAAGTTTTAAATCTAGCCTGAGATCATCTCCTCGTACAGGGCCACTGCGACGACGGGAAGTAGTACCACTACCCATCCCACCAAAACCACTAAAAATTGTCTCAAAGATATCTGCAAAACCACCTATATCACCATAGTCAAACCCCACTCCTCCAGCACCAGAAGCAACTCCCGCTTCTCCAAAGCGATCGTATCTAGAACGAGTTTCTGGCTCAGATAAAACTTCATAAGCGCGATTAATCTCTTTAAATCGTTCCTCTGCTCCTGCTTCTTTATTAACATCTGGATGATATTTCCGAGCGAGGCGACGATAAGCACGCTTTATTTCTTCTTTGCTTGCATCGCGGGATATGCCAAGAATTTGATAATAGTCGCCTGCCATAAATTTCTAGATTTTAATTCTTTATTTGAGTTTTGAAGTTAATTAATCGTACTTTAGCAAAATCAGGACAAGAAAACACTATCTAATCCTAAAGCATAATAGTTTAATCGACCGATTCAAAATCTTCTATACTAGATTCGATTCCGTATTCTATCTCATCAAGATTAGCAAGTTTGGCATTTTGATCGACACTTACTACTAAAGCTTTATTGTGTTCTTCTTCTAAAACATCAATTTGAGTTTCTGCACTCGCTATTTGAGGTTCTCTAGATGATTTTTCATTATATGGTTGACCTTGATTAACATTGCTTTGTTGATAAACATCGGTACCCACTTCTAAAAGAGTTTGTTGTAACAATTCCAATAAATTCTTCACCTCGTCAATGCTAGAAGTTGAACTCTTAAATGCTATTGCCAATTGCGCTTTTTGTTGCTGAATTTTGGCTTTCAGTTCGGAACGAATTACATTTCCTCTTTCTTTAAGAGTTAATTCGTAGTTATACAATAAATTATCTGCTTGATTTTTTAACTCAATTAACTCCATGCGACGAAGATCTTGTTCGGCGTATTTTTCTGCGTCGCGACGCATCTTTTCTACTTCATCTGAAGTTAGTCCACCAGTGTTGGTAATTGTAATGCTTTGTTGCCTTTTTGTGCCTTTATCTTCAGCAGATACATTTAAAATTCCATTGACATCGATTTCAAAACTAACTTCGATTTGGGGTAAGCCTCGGGGAGCTACGGGAATACCTGTTAATAAAAATTTTCCCAAGCTAATATTGTCTTTTGCTAAAGCCCTTTCTCCCTGTAAAACATGAATTTCTACTGAAGTTTGTCCATCTGTAGCAGTGGAAAAAATTTGCGATTTACTGGTTGGTACAGTCGTATTTCTATCAATAATTTTAGTGAAGACTTCTCCTAAAGTTTCAATTCCTAACGATAAAGGAGTAACATCTAATAGCAGAACATCTTCAATTTCTCCTCCTAAAACTCCACCTTGAATTGCTGCGCCTAAGGCAACAGCTTCATCGGGATTGATTGAACGATCTATTTGAACTTGTTTAAAAATAGTTTGAATTGCTTTTTGAACTGCAGGAATTCTGGTTGATCCTCCTACTAAAATAACTCGGTCAATTTCATCTGGAGATAGTTCTGAATCTTTAAGTGCTTGTTGAACTGGTTCAATCGTTTTATCAATTAATGAACGAGCTAGTTCTTCAAATTGAGCGCGACTCAATTCCATTTCTAAGTGTTTAGGACCACTTTCGTTAGCAGTAATAAAAGGAAGATTAATCGAGGTGGTTAAAGTTGAAGAGAGTTCAATTTTTGCTTTTTCTGCTGCTTCGCGTAGACGCTGCAAAGCCATTTTATCTGTTCTTAGGTCGATTTTTTCTTGAGCATAAAAAGCTTTGATCATCCAACGCACGATGACGTTATCAAAATCATCACCACCTAAATGATTATTACCATGAGTAGCTTTTACTTCAAAAACACCGTTGCCTAATTGCAAAATAGAAACATCAAAAGTTCCACCACCAAGGTCAAATACCAAAATATTTTGTTCTTGGCTTTGTTTTTCCAATCCATAGGCTAACGCAGCAGCAGTAGGCTCGTTAATAATTCTCAATACTTCCAGTCCAGCAATTGTACCTGCGTCTTTAGTTGCTTGTCTTTGAGCATCAGTGAAATAAGCTGGTACAGTAATGACAACTTGAGTTACTGTTTCGCCCAAAAAGCTTTCTGCATCAGCTTTCAGCTTCTGTAAGATCATTGCTGAAATTTCTTGTGGTGTGTATTGACGACCTTGCAGTTCTACATCTACCGTACTATCGCGACCTTGAACACATTTGTAGGCAACTCTAGAACGCTCTGCTTCTGTTTCATCCCAACGTCTGCCAATAAACCTCTTAATACTATTGACAGTATTAGTTGCATTTGTAACTGATTGTCGTTTAGCTAATTGACCAACTAAACGAGTATTTCCTTTGGCAAAGGCGACCATACTGGGAGTGGTACGCCCGCCTTCTGAATTAGTTACTACTATTGGTTTGCCTCCCTCAAGAACAGCAACGCAACTGTTGGTAGTTCCTAAGTCAATACCGATAACTTTTGCCATAGTGTTTGGGCAGTAAAATTGTCCATAGCAGTTTAGTTAGATGATTTTGACTGTAGCCTTTAATTTAGTTATTTCATTGGCTAATGCCCTTTTAATCAATAATTAGAGAGCAAAAACTGTCATACAAACAAGTATGTATTCATACCCGTTTTGGTTAATCTTCTACTTTTGCTGTTTCCTCTTCCGAGGTTATCATGGGTTCTTTAGGAACAGCAACCTTAACCATTGCATGACGTAATACTTGATCTCCGAGAAGATATCCTCTCATCAATTGTTCAATTACTGTTCCCTCGGGATGTTCATTAGTAGCTTCTCGTAACATTGCTTCATGAAAATTAGGATCGAACTGTTCTCCTTCGGGACGCATAGCAGCAACTCCCATACGTTTGAGACAATCTACTAAAGTTTTATAAACTCCTTGATAACTGTTGTGAATTGTTTGTTCTCCCTCATTATTTGGCTTGATTTGAGTTCGAGCGCGTTCAAAGTTATCTATAACAGGTAATAGCTCGATAATGATGCTTTTTTTGGTTTGTTGTTCGAGATTTTCTTTTTCTTTACTTGTTCTTCGGCGAAAATTGTCAAAATCTGCTGCTAGTCGAGCATATTGAGCTTTAGTGTTGTTGTTTTGCTCAGTTTGCTCATCTAATAATTTTTTGAGGTTAGCATTTTCTTGTTGCAGCACACTAATAATCTCTTCGGCTTCTGTAAAATCGCTATTTTCTGCTTCTAGAGAATTTTCCACAGTTGATGTTTCAGGTTGAACTTCTTCAATTACGCTAGAGTCTGCGGAGGTAGCTGTTGAGACTGAGGAGTCTGGAGAGGAAAGCTCGTTTGGGTTAATCGAGTCATTGTGGTCTGATGTCTCGAATGAGGTAGAAATAGATTCTTGATTATCTAATGTATTCTCTAGAGGATTTTGCTCGTCAATCATAGTAATTAATCAAGGTTTTGCTTGTTAAATACAACTCAGTTATTATTTGCGTTGCTGATTAAATTAAGGAAAACTAGTCGTTTTTAATTAGTTTGGTCACTCATACTCAACGAGCAGAGCAATAGCAATAAATTGGGAATTTTAGAAATGCAGATTAGGATACTGCCTTCTAACTGTAACATTTGCCGTCACTAAATAGGTAATAGCGTAAGGAATAATTCCTGATTAGCAGATAGATTTTGGCTGTTAATTCAGTTTAGTAGAGTAGAGATTTTTTTGTCTAAGAAAATTTAATTTTAACAATCTTTTCGGGAACACTAATCACAGTCAGGAGATATTTTATATGACCTTATTTATTTTATGACTTATTCTTCATCTTCAAAACGAACTAGAGCGATCGCATTACGCAATTACTTTTCTCCTTTTGGTAATAAGTTAATTCAAGTCGGCTTTGTAAATGGAGATCAGATGCAGCAGGCTTTATCACAAAGTCGCACGTCTGGGCAATCGCTAATTGATGTGCTGGAATCGCTTACTGGTCAACAATTACCTCCTGATTTAGTACGTCAGTATAAAAAACACCATTTATTTGAACTAAAGGTTTTATATGGGGTTGAATGCTTAGATCCTGAAATCAGTCCAATCAATAATAATCAGATGAGTCATTTAATTGATACTCTGATTCCGATTGATATTTGTCGTCGCTATCAATTAATCCCTCTACAAAGAGAGGACAAACAACCTCCTGTTTTATTGGTAGCAATGGTTGATCCCGAAAACTTAGAAGCTCAAGATGATCTCAACCGCATCTTACGTCCTAAAGGAATTGAGCTACAAAGGATGGTAATCACTCCGACAGATTATCAAAGACTGATCGATCAATATTTAGACGAGCAAGTTAAAAAAGAAGAAACTAAAAAATCTGAAGCGAAAGTTGATGTTTCAATCAATTTAGAAAATTTAGATTTTAATTTAGAAGAAACAGCCGATGAAGTAGAAGACGATTTAGGGGCTGCTAATGATGCTCAAGGCGCACCAATCATTAGTTTAGTTAATAAAATTTTGGCTAGAGCTTTACAAGATGGTATTTCTGATATTCATGTCGAACCTCAAGAAGAATTTTTACGGGTTCGTTATCGCAAAGACGGAGTATTACAACAACCATTCGATCCTCTTCCCAAAAAAATTACGCCCGCAGTAGTTGCTCGTTTCAAAATCATGGCAGATTTAGATATTGCTGAAAAACGTTTACCTCAAGATGGTAAGATTCGGCGAATGTTTCAGGGACGCAAAGTAGATTTTCGGGTTAGTAGTTTACCTAGTCGCTATGGAGAAAAAGTTTGTTTACGAATTCTAGATAACTCTGCCACTCAGTTAGGTTTAGATAAATTAATTAGTGATGAGTCTACTTTAGCCATAGTTAGGGAGTTAGCTGCTCGTCCTTTTGGCTTAATTTTAGTAACAGGGCCTACGGGTTCGGGTAAATCTACCACTCTTTATTCAATTCTGGCAGAACGAAATAATCCTGGCGTTAATATTAGTACGGCAGAAGATCCTATTGAATATTCTTTGGATGGGATTACTCAGGTACAGGTAATTCGTGAGAAAGGCATGAATTTTGCCTCGATCTTAAGAGCTTTCCTTCGACAAGACCCTGATGTCATTCTAGTAGGTGAGACTAGAGATCCTGAAACAGCCAAAACAGCAATTGAAGCAGCGTTGACTGGTCACTTAGTTATTACAACTCTTCACACTAATGACGCAGCAGGCGCGATCGCTCGTTTGGATGAAATGGGTATTGAACCTTTTATGATTTCTGGCGGTTTATTGGGAGTAGTAGCTCAAAGATTAATGCGTCGAGTTTGTGGTGAATGTCGGATTGCTTACAATCCTACTCATGAAGAATTAGCCAGATTTGGTTTATCTGCCAGCAATGAAGAAGAAATAACTTTTTATAAAGCTAACACTTTAAACCCAGAACAAATAAACGAAGCAAGAGCTAATGGCACTCTTTGTCCTAAGTGTACTGGTATTGGTTACAAAGGCAGGGTTGGTGTTTACGAAGTAATGCGTAATTCTGAGCGCTTAGAGAATTTAATTAACACTGGAGCAACAACCGACCGCATCAAGGAAGTTGCTGTTGAAGATGGCATGGTTACCTTACTGGCATATAGTCTAAATTTAGTTCGTCAAGGTCATACAACTCTAGAGGAAGTCGAACGCGTAACCTTCACTGATTCTGGTTTGGAAGCAGAGTTAAAAGCCAAACGCAAGAGCGGTTTAATTTGTCGTACTTGTAATGCAGAGTTAAAACCCGAATGGCTAGATTGTCCCTACTGTACAACATCTAGATTTAGCGATTAAAACTGATTTTTAGGAGAAAAATTATGGATTTAATGATTGAAGATTTGATGGAGCGATTAGTGGAAATGGGTGGCTCAGATATGCATATTCAAGCTACCGCACCAGTCTATTTTCGCATTAGTGGCAAACTGACTCCGATTGGAGAGGAGTTGAGTCCTCAAGAATGTCAAAAACTAATCTTTAGTATGCTCAACAACAATCAACGTAAAGATTTAGAGCAGAATTGGGAATTAGATTGTTCTTATGGGGTAAAAGGATTAGCTCGTTTTCGGGTCAATGTCTATAAAGAACGCGGTTGTTATGCTGCTTGTTTGCGAGCCTTATCTTCTAAAATTCCCAATTTCGATCAGTTGGGTTTACCAGATGTAGTCCGCGATATGACTCATCGACCGAGAGGTTTAATTTTAGTAACAGGGCCTACTGGTTCGGGTAAAACTACTACTTTAGCAGCCATGCTGGACTTAATCAATCGCACTAGAGCGGAGCATATTTTAACAGTAGAAGACCCGATTGAATACGTTTTCCCGAATGCTAAAAGTTTATTTCATCAAAGACAAAAAGGTGAAGATACCAAAAGTTTTGCCAATGCTCTCAAAGCTGCTTTACGGGAAGATCCAGATATTATTTTGGTAGGAGAAATGCGGGATTTGGAAACAATTTCTTTGGCTATCTCGGCAGCAGAAACAGGTCACTTAGTTTTTGGCACACTTCATACTAGTTCGGCTGCTAGTACGGTAGACAGGATGATTGATGTTTTTCCTTCGGGACAACAAGCACAAATTCGTGCCATGCTTTCTAATTCCTTAGTGGCTGTATTTAGTCAAACTCTGGTCAAAAAGAAAAACCCCAAACCAGGAGAGTTTGGACGAGTAATGGTACAAGAAATCATGATTGTTACTCCAGCGATCGCAAATTTAATTCGTGAAGGAAAAGCTTCCCAAGTTTATTCAGCTATTCAAACAGGAGCTAAGTTGGGAATGCAAACGATGGAACAAGCTCTTGCTCATCTGGTTAACAGTGGCACGATTGATATTGAAGAAGGCTTGGCTAAAAGTAGTAAACCCGATGAATTACAGCGTTTAGTAACTGGTTTAGCAGCAACAGCTAAGACTAGATAACAGTGACCAGTTACCAGTTAACAATCAACCATTAACTATTAACTATTAACAAAATTATGTCTATATACGTAGCTAAAGTTAAAGACCATTCAGGCAAAATTTTTAAGGAAAAAATTGAAGCTAGTTCTCCTGAACAAGCCTATAGTATTCTCAAAAATAGATATAAAGCAGTAGGAAAAATTAATAAATCTGCTTTAGATTTAGATTTATCTCAATTAGAATTACTTCTGAGTAAAGTTTCAATTAAAGATAAAGCAGTATTTTCTCGTCAATTTTCAGTCATGGTTAATGCAGGAGTTGCGATCGTTCGTGCTTTAGCAATCTTAGCAGATCAAGCTCCTAATCCAAAATTAAAAAAGGCTTTACTCGCAATTAGTGCCGAAGTGCAACAGGGAAATAATTTGTCTGAAGCTATGAGTAAACACCCTGAATGTTTTGATGACCTTTACGTCAGCATGGTAGAAGCAGGAGAAACTGGTGGTGTTTTAGACGAAGTTATGGAACGTCTTGCCAAGTTACTCGAAGATGTCGCCAAATTGAGAAATCAGATCAAATCGGCAATGGCTTATCCTGTAGTGGTTGGTATTTTTGCTGTGCTTGCTTTTTTGGGGATGACGATTTTTCTAATCCCGGTATTTGCAGGGATTTTTGAGCAATTAGGCGCAGAATTACCAGCTTTAACTAAGTTTATGTTGTTTTTAAGTGATACTCTCAGAAGTTGGAAAGCTATTATTCCGATTGGGTTTTTTATGGGAGCAAGTTTTCTCTTCCGAATGTACTATAAAACTCCTGCTGGAAGGTTACAAATTGATGCTTTTTTTCTAAAAATGCCTTTATTTGGCGATCTGAATGAAAAATCTGCGGTAGCTCGTTTTTGTCGCGTATTTGGAACTCTGACTCGTTCTGGAGTACCTGTACTCAATTGTTTTGATATTGTTTGTAATACTATTGGCAATCAAGTCATTGTTAATGCAGTTACTTCAGCTAAAAAGGAAATTCAACAAGGAGGCATGATTTCTTTAGCAATTCAAAAAGAAAAGATTTTTCCTCCTTTAGCAATTCAAATGATTAGTATTGGCGAAGAAACTGGGGAATTAGATGAAATGATGTCCAAAGTGGCTGATTTTTATGAAGATGAAGTAGAACAAGCGGTTAAAGCTTTAACTAGTATTATTGAACCTTTGATGATGGTTGGCATTGCAGGGATGGTAGGTACAATTTTGCTGTCGATGTATTTGCCAATGTTCTCGATCTTCGATCAATTAGGTTAGTGTGACTTTTTATGTCTGTTAAACAATCTGATTATGAAAATTTATTGGCAGAGTATAGTTCTTGTGAAGGCGCGATCGCTCTTTTGAAGCAATATCGACCTTATCTAGAAAAAATCCCTAGTATTCGCCGACCAGAACAAAGTTTAATTACAATTCCTCTTCCTGTCGCTAGAATTGCTCAACCTCAAACTAATTCGGCATCTTTATCTGGTTTTCCTGCACCTAAAGTTGCGACTCATCTACCTTGTGAGTTGGCAATTTTAATGTGCGATCCTGAATGGAAAATTAAACTAGGAGCAGAAATTTTAGTTCTAATTCATCGTCCTGAAGAAGATTTTTCGCAATTGTTAAATCGATGGCGACAAATCCAAGTTTATCTTGACCGAGACTATGAATGGCTGATGCCTCCAACTGAACAACATTTGTTTAGCGAAGCAGCAGAACAAATTTATCCTTTATTTGTGGTTTTTGAACAAACTTTAGACCGAGTTAAACAAGGATTAGCTGGTGCTGGATTACCCTTTATTATGAGAACGAGTCATTTAACAGATCATGAAATAACAGAAATTTTGTCTACTTAAGATTAAATTTTTATCTAACAAGGGATTTACAGCTTTTTCAATTGGGTAGAAAGGTATCTAAAGTATTTATAGCTCTCACTTTTTTTACCATGAGTTCTACTCAACTAAAATTAACAGTAAAATCCCTTATTATTTGGTTGACTATTTATTTGTTATTATTTCCCGCCGTAGTTGTCAGTAAATTCTGAAGTAACTTTTCTGGTACTTCTTGAAGATGAGCATATTCCCATTGAAAAGAACCAACTCCTAACGTCAGAGAACGCAATTCGATAATAAAATTGTGCATTTCAGCTTGGGGTAAATAGGCTGAAACTCGGTCCCATCCTTTCCAACCAGAAATACCTTCATAACCAAGAATTTGTCCTCTTCTTCCTGTAATTAATTGCAAAACTTTGGACGTAAATTCTGAAGGCGCAGAAACATTAATCGAAAGAATAGGTTCTAACAAAACTGGATTACATTTAGGCATTCCCTCATTCATAGCAATTCGCGCAGCTTGTTTAAAAGCTTGTTCCGAACTATCGACTGAGTGGTGAGAACCATCTTTAAGGGTAATATCTACATCAACTACGGGAAAACCTAATGGTCCATGTTCAAGATATTCTTTTACTCCCATTTCTACGCCAGGAATATATTGTTTTGGCACAACACCACCAACAATAGTTTCATGGAAATAAAAACCTTCTCCACGGGAAAGGGGTTTAATTTCTAGATAAACATCTCCAAACGCTCCATGTCCACCACTTTGATGTTTATAGCGACCATGAGAAACGACCGACTGTCGAATTGTTTCTTTGTAGGGAATTTGTGGTAAATGAGTATTCATTGGTAAGTTGTATTTACGACGGAGCCGGTCTAAACTTACCTGTAGATGGATTTCTCCTTGTCCCCATAAAATGACTTCATGAGTATCGCCATGTTGTTCCCAGTATAAAGAGGGGTCTTCTTCGAGTAATTTAGTTAAAGCATTGCTCAGTTTAACTTCATCTTGACGATTTTCAGGCGCGATCGCCATCGCATACACTGGAAGCATTTGATCTGCTTTAGGCAATTCTTGAATTTTTTGACCGGAACTTGTCAAAGTCTCGCCTGTTTGGATTCCTTCTAAACGACCTACAGCAACAATTTCTCCCACATTAGCAGTTTGAATTGATTCTTGCTGTTGTCCCATCAAATGATAAACACCACCTACACGAACACCATTAAGCGTTATGCCATCATTAAGTTGACCTTGCCAAACCCTTACTAAAGAAAGTCTTCCGCCTTGGGGAGTATAAAAAGTTTTTAATACTTGAGCAACAGTATCACCATTAGCTTCTGATTTAAATCCGCGACGTTCGGCGGTGACATGGGGGTCTGGAGCTTCTTTGACTAAAGCATCAAGTAAAGGACGAACACCGTAGTTTTGTTCTGCAATACCCAAAAATACAGGTACAATCAAGTCTGCACTTAAATCTTGTTTGAGGTCTTGAAGGATTTCTTCTTGGGGGGGGTCAATTTCTTCGATGAGTTCTTCTAATAAATGATCGTCAAAATCTGCCAGTGTTTCTAGCATTTCTGTTCTGGCTGCTTTTTCTTCGGCTGCTAAATGCTCAGGCAAAGGGACTGGATCGGCATGATGAGCTTGATGATAATGATAAGCTTGTTCTGTAACTAAATCAATGTAACCGATGCAAGTATCTTCTTTACGAATAGGATATTGTTGCGGAACTAAAGGACGACTAGAAACTTCTTTAAGCGCATGAAGAATATCCATGTACTCTGAAGAACTACGATCCATTTTATTGATAAAAACTAAATGGGGAATTTCCCAATCGTCAAGAAATTTGAACAGAGGAGCCAGAGTAAGTACTCGCTCTACTACTGGTTCACAAACTATGATCGCTGCTCCTGCACCGACTAAAGCATTGTAGGTTTCCTGAGCAAATTCTACTGATCCAGGACAATCTAAAATAGTTAATCGTACATCTTGATAATCAGTACTAGCAACCGAAACTTCCACGCTCATAGAGCGATCGCGTGCTTCAGGAGAACTATCTCCTACAGTATTTTTTTCTTTAACACTACCTTTTCGAGTAATTGCTCCACTTACAAATAAAATGCTTTCTAGTAGAGTTGTTTTACCACTAGAATAAGGACCAACAATTGCCACATTACGGATGTTTTCTAAGCTATTTTTACTCATAAATTTTGACCCCCAAGTAAAAATTATTCTGTTGGTTTGCAGATCTTGCTATTATCTCTCTATTGCTACTTTATTAGTTTCTGTTTAATTATTTTCACAAGTTAAGCAGAAATTAATAGTTTCTGATTGTGAGGTTAACTCTTTCTGGGGTCATATTTACTAACTTTGCAATTTCTTTTAAGAGAAACTTGCTTCAAAACAAAGTTTAAATAATAAATGTTAATATTTCATAATAAAGATAAAAATAATTATCAAACTTTAAAATAAATGTAACAATAACAACTCAATAATTTTGTTATTGAAATCCGAGCAATAAAATTTTTTTCGTTTATTTTTGCGAAATATGAAGTTGTTTCAGTCTCAAAAGCGATCGCGTTGGGGAAATATACTTAATTTAATTCGACTTTATAAGCCAAATTTGCAACTGTAACAATATCCCCTGATACTAATTTTCTTCCTCTTCTTGTTTCAACTTCTCCATTAACTAAAATTTCACCTGCTTTAATTCTCAGTTTTGCTTCACCACCAGTTTGAACTAGTCCTTGCCATTTGAGAAACTGATCAAGTTTAATGAAAGAGCGATTAGAACTATTATCTAAATTTTGACTCATAAAAAAAAATACAATCCTCTAGTTATTGTGATTAAAAATGCTTAAAAAATATACTTAGCCTTTAAGGTATTTAAAAAGATAAATCCTACTATGCTGTCGCTCAAGCGTTTAAGCTAGAATTATAAAAACTTAAACTATTCAAGTAATAGCGATATTTCATTTGTTTAAGGAAAAAATCAAGCTGCTCAAAATGTGATTTTTTGATTGAGTAGCCAGTTCCTCAATAAGTGACTGGGATTTTCCCGTATTGCTAAAATTAGGTATTTATGCTCAAATAAAGCAAACAGTTGCAGATTAGCTAGAATGATTTCAAAATAGTAGCAACTTTATATTGTTGTTTGTAAATTACAATTAAACAATCTCTATAAAAAAAACAACTTAATAGAATATTTGAGCAAGCGTTAGCTTAAGATCGACTGAACAATAAAATGACAACTGAAAACATACGTCTACGTAGTGAATTTCTCAATACTCAAGTAATTGCCCGTAATAGTGGCAAAAGATTGGGTGTAGTCAAAGAGATTTTGGTGGATATAGACCGACGAGAAATAGTAGCGTTGGGTTTGCGAGATAATTTTCTTTCCGTTTCTGGTATACCTAAATATATGTATTTAGAGAGTATTCGCCAGACTGGAGATGTCATCCTGGTAGAAGACGAAAACGTTATCGAAGACATTGAAATAGAAGCTTATACTAAACTAATTAGCTGTGAAGTTATTACAGAGGCAGGAGAACCGTTAGGAAAAGTTAGAGATTTTCAGTTTAATATTGAAGACGGTAAAATATACTCCATTATCATTGCCTCTCTTGGGATACCTCAAATTCCTGAACAAATAATTAGTACTTACGAATTATCCATTGAAGAAGTAGTAAGTAGCGGTCCAAATCGATTAATTGTTTTTGAAGGCGCAGAAGAAAAAATAACTCAAATTACAGTAGGTTTATTAGAGCGTTTAGGCATTGGTCGTCCTCCTTGGGAAAGAGAGGAAGAGAGCTATTATCCTCCAACTGTTAAGGCAGAAAATCAGTTACCAACAGGCGTTCCCGTGGGTCCTCCTATTGCTACTCCTATAGAAACTAGAACTCCTGTGATGGAGGAAACGTGGGATGAAGATGAATGGCAAGAAGCGAGGGTAGTACCGCCTGTTCAAAAAGCTCAAGCAGTTCCTTATGTTGAATATGAAGAAGATTTAGAAGAAGATAATTGGGGAGGAATTGAACCAGAACCAGAGCGAGTCTATGATACACCTGTATATGAAGCTCGAACCGTAGAAGAATACGAGTATCAAGAACAACCAGAAGATATGTGGGATGATGACGAAAATCCCAAACCATATAATCCTCCACCTCTTAATATTCCAGAAAGACAAAAAGAAAAAGCACCAGAATACGAAGAAGAAGCTGGATAAAACTAATTCTTCTAAGCAAACAAACAAGCTGAGACATGAGTTCAAGTTTAAACTAATCAATAGTCTCAGCTAAACTTTTCTGGTTTAACTCAAAGCTAAAATCATACTAACCATGATCAAAACACAAAGTATGACTAACCCTCGATGATTACTCAACCAACCCCGAATCAATCTAAAAGCATTTTTATGAGAAGATAAAGTTTTTTCTTCAACTAAAGGTAAAGATTTGTCATGAAAAAGGGTACAACTTTTGGCATAAGGGCGTTGAGGATAATTACAGGTATCATCTTCATCATAAAGACATTGAGGGCATAAAAAAGATTCGTTAGTTGCTTGATAAAGAGGAATACCAGGATGTCCAAAAGCCTTAAGTTGATTGCCACAATGAGGACAACTGACAGCTTGAGGACTAACAGGTTGTTGACAACGAGGACAAGTAGTCATTTAATCAGATGGCTCAGAAAAACATACTTTATTTAGATTTTGACATTTCTGGAAATTTGCGGATCTGATATTCAGCCATTTCAATCATTTTATAGCGATCGCGTCCCATCTGTTGAGCAAATTTGGCTTCGGTTTGAGCTAAAAGCTTTTGAGGAATGGCTTTCCATTGTTCTCTAGTTTGCCAATGCGCTACAATCACAATTTGGTCGCTAGCATCAGGATTGAGCCAAATTTCTTTACCTAAAAATCCTGAACACGTAGTCAAAAAAGCAGTCCAGATTTGTTCATCTTTTTGAATAAATTTTTCCCTTGATTCAGGTGCTACTTGAAATTTAAGCCATTCGATAACCATGTTGCTCACTGAAAAATTGAATTGATTAATCTTTGTAACATCATCCTTGGGCTATTCTATGATCGAATGGATAGAAAAAATTAATCGTAGGTAAATATTATGGATAGTAATGATTGGATTAAGCAATTATTAATGGTCGGAGTCGGAACCACCTCTTTTGTAGCTGAAAAAATTAAAGAAGTTAGCGAACAGTGGGTCAAAGAAGGCAAAATTAATGGCGACCAAGCCAAAGCTTTCGTTGATGATTTTATGAATCAGCTTAATTCAGAACCAGGCAGTTTTCAAAAACAACTCGAAAGACAAATGAAAAATATGTTACAAGATCTTGGCGTTCCTCGTCAGACAGAAATAGATGAGTTAAGAGGTCGTATCGACCGACTTGAACGTCAGGTTAGAGAATTAGAAAATAAATCGTGGCGTTAAAATCATGATTACTGTAAGCTTGGGTTTTTGATTAAATGTCTCGTTGAAATAGGAGACATCTAGAACAATCTTCCGCTAAGATTGAGATTGTAATTGCTGAGAGTTAGCTATTGTCGTGAGATTATATTGATCAATTTGGCATAGTACTCAGTAGCTCAAAATATAGTACCCAAGCTTTTCGGAACTGAGAATCAAAGTTCTGTTTAAAAACGTTTCATTATACCGATAGCATATTCGTGATTACATTAACTCTACTGCATCCTCTCCAACCAGTCCCAGTTCAAAGCTGGACTTTTAAGAGCGAACCCAGAATTCGGATTGGACGCTCGACTAATAATGAAGTAGTTCTCTATAGTGCGGTAGTTTCTCGTCATCATGTCGAAATCAGACGAGCAGGACAAGAATGGGAACTGATTAATTTAGGAGCTAATGGCACTTACATAGATGGGAAAAGAGTAACTAAAACTCTGGCAGTGGATGGTATGATTATGCGTCTGGCTAGTTCTGGTCCAAAAATCCTGATTAAAATCGAATCAGAAACACCCGTAGAAGAGAAAGAAACGGATTTAGAAAGAATTTCTGCTTTATTAGAATCTCAAAAATCTAAAAGCCGTAGAGATGCTAAAGATACTTTAATTAGTTGAATTATTTAATATAGCGTTTCTCACATTAATAAAAGATATTCAAGCTCCTATAGCAGTACAAAGAAAGATTAGGACATTATTGTAAATAGTAGGGGCGATTGGCGCTCTCGCCCTGACAAGATTTGCGTGTCCTAACCTAAATACGTAGTGCCATAGTATTTTGCTGATTGTTAATGGTTGATTATTCATCCCTCATAATTAGTAATTACTAACTGATAACTGTTAAAGTCAATTTGAGAATTGTTAGATCAAGATTAATTGACCGCAGTTGCTGCTGTTTGGGTAACCAGTTTTATATCTTTCAAGTCTGGAGCTTGAGTCATCGGTTCGGTTTTCAACCATAAAAGATATTCTATGTTTCCCGCTGGCCCTTTGATTGGAGAAAAAGTTAATCCTTGATAATACCAGCCTAATTTGGCTGCAACTTCCCATACTTGCAGGATAGCTTGAGCGTGATCTTCCGGATTACGCACTACTCCCTTTTTTCCTACCTTTTCTCGTCCAACTTCAAATTGAGGTTTGATTAATAAAATTACTTCTTTAGGAACTATTAGTAAATTCCAGAGAGGTTCTAAAACTTTAGTTAAAGAAATAAAAGATAAATCCATTACACCTAAATTTGCATAGGTGTCATCATTGTATAAGTCTTTGGGAGTTAAATAACGAAAATTAGTTCTTTCTTTTAAAATAACTCTTGGATCTTGACGCAAATTCCAAGCTACTTGCCCATAACCGACATCTATTCCATAAACTTTTTTAGCTCCTGCTTGAAGTAAACAGTCAGTAAATCCTCCTGTGGAAATACCACCGTCTAAACAGATTCGCTCACTAACATCAATTTTTAATTGAGTAAGAGCCTGAGCAAGTTTTTCTCCTCCCCGAGAGACATAGGCAGGTTTAACTAGTAGTTCTATCTTAGCTGTAGGATCAATTTCTGTTCCTGGTTTATCAATAATTTTTCCTTCTACTTTAACTTCTCCTGCTCGAATTAATCGTTGAGCTTTTTGGCGAGAAGAAGATAGGTTAAGTTCTACTAAGAGATGATCTAATCTTTGTTTGCTCAAAATGATCTTGATATATTAATCGGAAAGATAAGCGAGGATCGTATCCACGATCGCGTCTGGAGACAAAGAAACATCTATAATTAGTGCTTCTGTTGGTTCTTCTAGATTAGCAAATTGGGTGTTCAATATTTCCTCTTTAAAAAAATGTTGTTGACGTTGTTTAATTCGAGTCGAGATTAATTGATAATCCCCACGAAGATATACCCAACAAATTTCATTTTTTTGTTCTTGAGTTAAAAACTGGCGATAAGATGACTTAAGCGCAGAACAAGCTAAGATTCCACTGTTTCCTTGATTAATAGTTTGCTCAATTAGCTGTTTTAATCTATCTAACCACGGTTCTCGATCGCGATCGCTTAAAGGCAAACCAAGACTCATCTTAGCAATATTTTCTGGAGTATGAAAGTCATCTGCGTCATAAAATTGCCAACCGAGACGTTGACTTAATAGTTTTCCCACAGTTGATTTTCCTGATCCTGCCACTCCCATAATGATGCAAAACATAGAATTTACCTAAACAAATTTGCTATCTCACCAGTTTTTCAAGTTTTGTTAACATCAAGAATTATCGCTTTTGTCTTGGTGGTGTTGATTATTGGTTACAATTAGAATAATTTAACAAAAACCAAAGACGCAAAAATACTATTGACGATTAACGCTATTTAGGTTAACTCAGTAGTACGCGCTAAATAACTGTATGTTTCCTAGTAAAGCGATCGACCAAGAACTAGATTCGATCCAAACAGTTGACAGACAAGATTTTTCGAGCTTGATGCCCAGACCTGGCTGGCAGAAGATGCTAGGCAAATTTTTAGTTGATATATAGCAACGATTCGAGCTTATCTAACATAAGTTCGTCGTAAAAATAACTTATTGAGTAATTAAATCAGTCTTAAGTTGAGACGAATATCTTTGATTAGCTTATTAATTAACTGAAAAATATAAGCTATACATTGAATTTTTCTTAGCTCACTCAATGATTTTTTTTACTAAATATTAATATTAATTTCTACCTAATTTCTACGAAGTTTTGCAAATCAAAAGGAGAGGCTTAAGCTTCACTTCAATTGAGTGAATGATAGCAGTTTTTATGAGTACTACTAGAGAAAGATTTGATGAAAATCAAGTGTTAGATTGTTATAAACATGGACAACGTAATTTTCAAGCAATCAAATTAATTAAGGCTAATTTCCAACGAGCCAGTCTCAATAATATAGATTTAAAAATGGCTGTTCTGAAAAAAGCGAATTTTAACCAAGCTCAGTTAATTAATGCTAACTTAAGTGGGGCTGATTTATCTCAAAGTAATTTAGAAAAAGCCCAACTAATTGAAACGAATTTTTCTCGTGCTAACTTAACAGAAGCTTCTTTAATACAAGCCGATTTAAGTGGTGCAATTTTAAGTAGTGCTATTGGTACGAAAACAAATTTAACAGCAGCAATCTTAATCGGTTGTAGTTTAGTAGGAACTCAATTGCTTAAAAGTAAACTCAAAGAAGCTAATTTAACAGGAGCTAGTTTAACAGGAGCAATTTTAACTGGTTCTAATTTAACAAGAGCTATTCTAACCAGAGCCATTTTATCTAATGCTAATTTGGAAAATGTTAATTGCCCAGAGGCAATTTTGATTCGAGCTTATTTACATCGTGTCAATCTTAAAAAAGCGAATCTGGAAAAAGCTGATCTTCGTTTTGCTGATTTAAGAGGAGCTAATTTAGAAGGTGCTAATCTTCAAGGAGCTAATTTAGAAGGCGTTAATCTTCAAGATGCGGATCTTACAGAAGCAAATTTAAGCGCAGCTAACCTAGAAGGTGCAGTTTTAAGCAACGCTAATTTACAACAAGTAATTCTTAAAGGCACAAATTTAACAGGAACTAATTTACTAAACGCTAATTTAGGTCAAGCTAATCTATCTCAAGCTAATTTATGTCAAGCTGGCCTACTTTTTACAGATTTAACAGGAGCTAACTTAATGGGAGCAGATTTGACTTCAGCTAATTTGATTGGCGCAAATCTTTCTCAAACTAATTTACTCAAAGTCTCTTGGGAACAGGCAATTCTGCCTAATGGTACAAAAGCTGAATAATCTTTTAGAATAGTTTTGGACAATAGCAATAGTATGAGTAAATCAAATTATTAAATAAGCCTTAAGCTTAAATATTGATTATGAGTTTTACTTATGCTACTATTAATAGCTTGACTGAAAATATCAGGGGGTAAATTGATCGGAATGAAAAAAATGGGAACTCACCTGGTGGTAGACGCTTGGGGCGCACCAGCCGATTTGCTTAACGATCCAGAAAAAATTCGTCGTGGTATGATAGAAGCGATCGCTGCTGGAGAAGCTACTCTAATCGATTTGTGCGTACACCAGTTTAGTCCCCACGGTGTTACAGCAACTGCTACTTTAGCGGAATCTCATATTGCGATTCATACCTGGCCAGAATATGGTTATTTTGCAGCAGATCTGTTTTTCTGCGGAAAAGGAAAACCAGTAGTAGCCATGGAAGTTCTGCAAAAAGCCCTTCAAGCTAAAGAAATGACAATGCAAGAAACTGACCGTGGTTTTCCTAGCCATGTTGCTGCCGAACTGCAACTAGAAGCATCAGTATCATAAAAACTGAATCCAAATTTTCAATAATTACTGAGATTTTTTTATTTATCTAGCTCAAAATGACTCATAGTCTTGTCATCAAGCTAGCTTTAATCTTGTTGCTAAGTATACTACCTTCACTCATTTCCATTTTTATTTTGCACCGAGTGAAGCAAAGATGGCAGTCGAAGTTACTCCGTCTTCTCACGGCGGAACGGAGCTTACAAGGTTCTGAATTCGATTCAGAACACAGCCCCTTGCCTGCTTCGACTTCGTCAAGATTGAGAAGAGTTCGTTTGATGACAGATTATACTTCAAGCGTTAGTTCTTCAGGGAACGAGTTATTGGGGCATTTTTACGAATACGAGTTAGATAGTTTTGGTAATCAATATTCCACCGAGTTCAAAAAATATTTTGTGGGTGATGTAAGTTGTCGTTACAACGCTTATTCTCCCTATATTCGTTGTGCTGTTAATCCTGATGGCCCTTGTCAAGATTGTATTCATTATCAAGCTAAGTAGTAATCTCTAGCGGTTTTTAAATAAATTAAAGAAGTCAGAGGTAAGTAATTAGTAATTACTTTCTTTGATTCAACTTGTTTTCGTAAGGAGTCCCATACTTACCCGAAGGGAAGCGATGGGTAATTGACTTTCTCTCACGATTAAATCAAATTGGTATTAACTTGGATCGCAACGAATTTCAATCATAAAACCATCAGGATCGAAAAAATAAATTCCTTTGCCAGTAGGACGAGTTACAGGACCACTATCAATCTGAATTTGATTAGCTTTTAAAACTTCTACTGCCGAATCAAATAATTGGGGATCGATATCAAAGGCTAGATGATTAGCACGAGTAAAAGCTTGACTAGGATCAGGATGGGGTGGAGATAAATCTGGTTCGCAGAATAAATCAATTACAGTGCCATCAGCAGTAATAAAATTAGCTACTTTACCTGCTGCTACTAGATTAATAAGAGTTTTCGGCACTTCTTCGCCTGTGAGTTCATGTAAGCCCAAAATTTTGCCATAAAAATGACGAGATGCAGCCATATCTTTCACATTTAAAGCAATATGATGAACTTTACGTAAACTTCCTGGTCTAAGAGAGTTTGATTTAATTTCTGGCTTTACAGTCATGATTTTACTTAAGTTACAACGGTTAAAGCTGAAGTTAAAAGTTTAGTTTGCCAAGTACCCAAATCTGTTAAAGAGCGATCGCGATATAGAGTTTGATTTAATTTCTGGCTTTACAGTCATGATTTTACTTAAGTTACAACGGTTAAAGCTGAAGTTAAAAGTTTAGTTTGCCAAGTATCCAAATCTGTTAAAGAGCGATCGCGATATTGTCCATATCTTTCTCTTTTATTGCGAATTTTACTAGGTAACTGCGGTAAAATGCCAAAGTTGGGAGGCATGGGTTGAAAATGTTTAGGAGAAGCAGAACTAATAAAATCAAACAATGCACCCATCATAGTAGTATTGGGTATAATTAGAGGTTCTTTGCCTAAAATTAATCTAGCTGCATTAGTTCCTGCTAACCAACCTCCAGCAGTAGCAGCAGTGTATCCTTCTGTCCCTACTAATTGACCCGCAGCGAGTAAAGTTTCTCTAGATTGAAATTGTAAAGTGGGATGAAGAAGTCCAGGGGAATTAATAAAAGTGTTGCGATGCATCACTCCCATGCGGACAAATTCAGCTTTTTCTAAACCAGGAATGAGGCTAAACACTCGTTTTTGTTCTCCCCATTTTAAATTGGTTTGAAAACCTACCATATTCCATAGTTCTCCTGCTTTATCTTCCTGACGCAATTGCACCACTGCATAAGGACGTTTAGATTTGTTGACTGGATCGCGAAAATCTCCTAAACGAGAGTCAAATAGTCCGACAGGTTTGAGAGGACCATAACGCATGGTATCTTCGCCACGTTTTGCCAATTCTTCAATGGGGAGACAGCCTTCAAAGAATTTAGCATTTTCTCTTTCAAAATCTTTTAATTCAGCTTGTTCGGCATGAGCCAATTCTTGCCAAAAATGAAGATATTGTTCCTTATTCATCGGACAATTAAGATAAGCTGATTCTCCTTTATCGTAGCGAGAGGCTAGAAAGACAATCTCTTGATTAATTGATTCTCCAACCACAATGGGACTAGCAGCATCGAAGAAACTAAAATATTCCATGCCTGTAAAGCGTTGCAAATCTGACGCTAACTGTGGACTAGTTAAAGGTCCTGTAGCTAAGACAACTACTCCATCAGTAGGTATTTCTGTGATTTCTTCACGTTTTAAGTTAATTAAAGGATGATTCGCTAAAGTAGTAGTTAATTGACTGCTAAAGACTCCTCTGTCGACTGCTAAAGCACCACCAGCAGGAACAGAATGGCGATCAGCCGTACTAATAATAATTGAACCCAAACGACGTAACTCTTCATGAAGTAAACCAGCAGCGCGATCGCTTGCCATTGCGCCAAAGGAATTACTGCAGACTAACTCAGCTAATTCTGCTGTATGATGAGCAGGACTAGCACGGACTGGACGCATTTCGTATAAGTCTACCGCAACTCCTGCTTGAGCGATTTGCCAAGCTGCTTCAACTCCTGCTAAACCTGCACCAATTACTGTTACTTTCGTTGTTGTCATTTTTGAATCTTGAGTTAGATACTATCTAAATTTATTTATTATTTCTGTCTTGATTAGATTGTTTTTTTATTTTATGTAAATCTGTGGTTAAAAATTTATTGAACTCATTGATAAATCTAACTGTAGAGGGATAATTTTTGTGAATCAACAACACGACAATAAATATCTGATTTCTTGTTCCTTATTTTAACGAGATAGAGCCAATTCAAAAAAAGCATTTACAAAAACTAAAACTAAATATTTTATTTATTTTGATTTTTAATTGCTGATTATCTAATTAGTCTCTGGTTAATGTATAAAAACTACCTAAGAAATCAAATTTCTCTTTTAGATTTACTCATTAACAAAATTTGATGTCCATTTTGCTGATCGTTTCAGGATTAGCTCTTTTATTTTTGGTAACTTCAGATGTACTTGTAACTACTCTAACAGTTATGGGTGGAGGTTTTCTAACCAATCGATTTTCTGCTTGGCTATGGCGATTGGCATTAAGAGTTCATCGACATAAAACTAATCATCACTTATTAGAAATTGTCGGTTTATTGTTACTAGTAGGGATGGTTTTGTTATGGTACTTCTTAACCTGGGCAGCTTGGTCGCTAATTTTTTGTTCTTTTGAAAATGCGGTTTTAAATGTTTCTAATCAACAACCAGCTAGTATTTTAGGAAGAATTTATTTTACCGCTTATACAATCACTACTCTTGGTCGTGGTGATTATCAACCCCAAGGGATGGTATGGCATCTTTTAACTGGAGTTGCTGCTGCTAATGGCTTTTTTTTAGTCACTCTTTCGATTGCTTATCTTTTTCCTGTAGTGTCTGCGGTAACGAAGAAACGTTCTTTGGCCCTTTATATTGCGAGTTTAGGAGGAACAGCAGAAGAAATTTTAGTTAGAGCTTGGAACGGTAAAGATTTTGGTCAGTTAGACCAACATTTAATTGCTCTTGCTTCTATGTTAACTGAATTAGGAGAACAACATTTAACTTATCCCATTCTGCATTATTTTCATAGCCAAGAGCGATCGCGTTCTTTTTCCTTGAGTGTAGTTGCTTTAGATGAAGCTCTAACTTTATTACAATATGCGGTCACTTCTCCTACACAGCTAGATCCAGCTAGTTTAAATCCGCTGCGAAGAGCCAGTACTGCTTTTATTAAAACCCTCAAATCAGTATATCTTCAACCAGCTAAACACACTCCCAAACTACCTTGCTTGGAATTAATTAAAAGTCAACAGATTCCTCTCAAAAGCGATCGCTCTTTTGAGCAAGCGATGGATCATCTTCAAAAACGTCGTCGATTATTATTGGCTTTAGTAACTAATGATGGTTGGACTTGGGATGCTGTTGATTCTAGCTCAAAAATTAACAGAGCTAACCATTTAGACGATCAAATCCCGATTAATCAAAGTTTTTACTTTAATAACTACGATAATCATGACCAATCAATCATCAAACACCAACACAACCAAAAATTGGATTGATATTTCTTTGACTATTCATTCAGGAATGGCTCATTGGCCAGATAATCCCCCTGTAAGAATTGAACCTAGTCAATGTTTAGCACACGGAGATGTCTGCAATGTCTCAAAAATTACCCTTGGTTCTCATACAGGTACTCATGTTGATGGCATCAATCATTTTATTAAAGGTGGTTTAGGTATTGACCAAATGCCTTTAGAAGCCACAATTGGCAAAGCTAGAGTTATTGGAATTCAAGATTCAGAATCGATTAAAGTTGCAGAACTAGAACCTTATAATTTACAACCAGGAGAAAGAGTTTTATTTAAAACCCTTAATTCCGAGCGTTGTTATCAAAGTGATCTGTTTGTAGAAGATTTTGTTTACATTTCTACCGAAGCTGCTCAATATCTAGCTCAAAAACAAGTTTGTACTGTGGGAGTAGATTATCTTTCAGTTGGTGGTTATCAAGGCAATGTGATTGAGGTTCATCATGCCTTACTAGGTGCAGGAATTTGGGTAATAGAAGGACTTAATTTATCTCAAGTTGAACCAGGAGAATATGAATTAATTTGTTTGCCCATTAAAATAAAAAACGGCGATGGGGGTTTAGCCAGGGCAATTTTAAGACTAATATAGCGTTTCTTATTCTCGTGAGGTAGATTAGCTCCCTGGTTTTTTTTGAGATCTACGGTAGTGCGCTTCGCTTATGTTCATGGTTAATTAAGAGACAGAAGGCAGGAGGCAGAAGAAGAAGAGGGACAATAACAAGTCATCACTCGTGTAGAGACGCGATATGTCGCGTCTCTACTGGTAATTGGTAACCAGTAATCCCAAAAATTTTTAAATACAAAGATAGATATATTTTTTATTCTCTTTCGATAAAATAAGGCATCAATTTTAAGAGTTTTATTGAAAGTAAACTTTAAAAAATAATGGAAAATTTTGCTAGATTTGGCTATGTTTCCAAAGGTTTTGTCTATGGATTAATTGGTATTTTGGCACTACTAGCTGCTTTTAATCAAGGTGGAAAGACGACAGATCCTACTGGTGCTTTACATGAAATTGCTACTCAACCTTTTGGACAAATTGTTTTAATTTTAATTGCTATTGGTTTATTTGGTTATGTGATTTGGCGTTTAGTCGAAGCTATCAAAGATCCAGATCATCATGGTTCTGATGCTAAAGGATTAGCTACTCGTTTAGGCTATTTAATCAGTGGATTAGTTTATAGTGGAATTGCTGCTAATGCTGCTTTGTTGGCAATTGGTTCAAGTTCGGGTGGTGGTAGCGGTAACTCTCAACAAGACTGGACTGCCATAGTCATGCAACAACCTTTTGGTAGATGGTTAGTAGGATTAGCTGGGGCGATTATAGTTGGTCTTGGTTTTGCCTTGATTTATCAAGCATATAAAGAAAAATTTCGCAAAAAGCTCAACATGAGTGAACTTAATGGGCAACAAAAAAACTGGTTGGTAAAAATTAGCCGTTTTGGCATCGCTGCTAGAGGTGTCGTATTTATTATTATTGGTTTTTTTGTTTTACAAGCAGCTTATAAATCCAATCCTAATGAAGTTAGAGGATTAGATGGAGCGTTACTAAGTCTTTCTCAGCAACCTTTTGGTAAGTTTTTACTCGCTTTAGTTGCTGCGGGATTAGTAGCCTATGGTATTTATTTATTTGTGCAAGCGCGTTATCGTCGTTTCAAATTTAGTGGTTAATTAAAAAAAATTTATGATAGCTAATTCAGATTTAGTTTTAGTGGCAGGTGCGACTGGTGGAGTAGGACAGTTAGTAGTAGCAAAATTATTAGAGAAAAATATTGCTGTGCTAGTGCTTACTCGAAATGAAGCTAAAGCTAAACAAATGTTTGAAGACCGCGTAGCTATTGCAGTTGGTGATATTCGCCACCGCAATACTTTATCTACGGTTACTCAAAATGTAACTCATATTATTTGTTGTACTGGTACTACTGCCTTTCCTTCCTCAAGATGGGATTTTAAAAACATTTTTCAAGCTAATAATAGTCCTGAAGAAGTAGATGCCAAAGGAGTTAAAAACTTACTTGCTGCTGCTTCAGATTTAAAACGATTTGTATTTGTCTCTTCTGCTGGTGTGCTGCGTAAAGATCAGTTTCCTTTTAATTTACTCAATGCTTTTGGGGTACTTGATGCCAAACTAGAGGGAGAAAAAGCGATCGCGTCTTCTGGTTTTCCTTACACAATTATTCGTCCTGGACGTTTAATTGATGGTCCCTATACTTCTTATGACCTCAATACTTTATTAAAAGCTAAAACCGATGGTAAACAAGCGGTAGTGATAGCTAAGGGGGATGATCTTAATGGACAAACTAGTCGGATTGATGTTGCTAATGCTTGTGTAGAATGTCTTTTTTACCCCATGAGTGAAAATAAAGCTTTTGCAATAATTAATTCTGGAAATAAATCTACCTCTACTAATTGGGAAGCTCTTTTTGCCCAACTTGCTTAATTTGTTCGTTGTGACTGAGATTCAAGCAAGTTCTCGAATTACAGTTAAGACTCGCTCTATTTCCTCGGGATTATTATACACTCCTGGAGTTAAGCGTGCATAAGAAGGGGAATAGGGAGTAACACTAGCAATAATATTACGTTGTCTGAGTTGGCTTACAACTTGGGATGGGTTGAGTCCATCAACACTAAAACAGACAATCCCCGCAGATAAACTATCATCCATTGGTGTATGAAGGGTTACATTAGACATTGTACTAAGTCCTTCCTTAAGTTGTCGGCTCAAACTATGGATGCGATCGCTGACGCGAGCTTTGCCCATTTGTTGATGAAATTCAAAAGCTTGTGTCATTGCCCAAAGATGCTCAAAAGACTTAAACCCACCTGGTGTCATCGAACCTCCCCAATCACCAGTGCGCGTAAAGGTTGGAATAGTTGGTGAAACAGCAGTTTGAGTTTTTGGATTGCCCCAAATTATTCCTGTACCTCTTGGAGCAAACATCCATTTATGTGTTCCTGCCATAAAAAAATCACAACCAAGATCATTAATATTATTGTCTTCTACTCCTAAACCATGAACTCCATCAACTAAAAAAAGGATTCGATTGGCATTGCTACGAGCGTTATTAATTTGTGCTAACCTATCTGCTATTTGACGAATAGGAACTTTTAATCCAGTACTAGAATGAACCCAAGTTGCAGTAACAACCCGAGTTTGGCTGCGAACTTTATCGATCAGATTATCGACAATTTCTTCGGCAGAAACAGTTTGAATGTTTTGATAGAGTGAGAATTTACGCAAATTAGCTCCAGAGCGATTTGCTTGGTAACGTAGTGCTTCGTGAGTTGAGTAGTAATCAAAATTTGCACTCAACATTTCTTGATCTTCGCGAATTTGCAAACCATTAATTACCAAAGCAATTCCTGCCGTTGTGCTGTCAACTAAAGCAAGATCTTGTGATCGCGCACCAAGATATCTTCCTACGGCTTGACGTGCTTCTGCTTGTAGCCTGGAATTGTTTTGAGGTAAGTAAAGTCCTGGGTTATTATTGAGATTGTTACGATACTGGGCGATCGCCTCTCTGACTGGCTTAGGATGAGAAGTTATTAATAGACCTGCCAAATGAATAAAGTTTGGGTCTAAATTAAATTGATTGCGTATTTCTTGCCATTGATCTGTATTGGTTGTTTTTGTTTGGCTAACTGTTACAGATTTGTCAGTGCTACCAATTAAGTTGCTTAAAGAAGCAACAGTAGCTCCTAAACCTGCTGAAACGATCAAATCTCTGCGTTTGAAAACCATTCATTCCTGTCCTCCATTAAACAGCTATAGAAATTATTAATGTTTCTATTTGCTTTTAGAGTGGACAAAAATCATGATGCAAAAATGACAATTCTGTTAAATTCTTTAGACCTAAAATTTTCTTCCGAACCAAACAATCTAACTATTCCCTCGTACTAATCTTTTCAAATTTCTAAATTAAGTACATACTGATGATTCGCCACCAAAACTCCAAAACGTAGCATAATAAATTCAAGCAGATTTTTAGCCTTTATTATTTAGTTATTTTAAAGAAATTTTGTTTGGTTAAGCTTCGAAAATTATGCTAACCTTTCCACCTCCTCGTAATACTTCTGAAGCTAAAACTACCTCGGTAATAGCAACTATTTCAGTTCTTTTTTTTCTGTCTGGTTTTACTGCTCTTCTGTATCAAGTAGCTTGGCAGCGAATGTTAGGACTGTTTTCTGGTTCTGATGTTCGTTCGGTAACGATTATTATTGCCTCCTATTTAGCAGGATTAGGTTTAGGTAATCTGATTGGTGGTTGGTACAGCGATCGCGCTACTAATCGTCAATGCGTCAGAATTTACGGTGCGTGTAACCTGGGTATTGCTGCTTTTGCTGTTTTTAGTCGTTTTTTATTTTACGATTGGTTGTTTCTGAGATGGCGATATTTGGCAGACTCATCCGTCTTAATGCTGATCATAGTTTTTTGCAGTTTGCTGATTCCTACCAGTTTGATGGGTTTATCTTTACCCCTATTATCAAAAGCAGTTAGCCGTCATGCGAAAGATTCTGCCTCCCGAATTGGTTTACTTTATGGTGTTAATACTCTAGGTTCGGGAATAGGAACATTTCTTTCTGGGTGGTATATTGTTGGCACAATTGGCTATGAAAAAACAGTTTATTTTGGTGCAGCAATTAGTGCTTTAGTTGGCGCGATCGCATTAATTTGTGCTGAACGATTTACCAATCAAAATTACTCTAGAGAAACCCAAGATACCAACTTGTTTAAAGATCAATCAAGCTTTTTTAAACAGTGGTGTTGGTTAGTTTTTCTGTCAGGCTTTAGTGCAATTTCTTTAGAAATCATTTGGTTTAGAGTTTTAGATATTGCTTTACAGTCCAATGCTTACACTTACGCTCATTTATTAACTTTTATTTTAGTTAGCAATGCTTGTGGTAGTTTGATCGGAGCTAAAGCGATTAGATTTATTAAACAACCGAAAAAAGTTTTTCTCTTAATTCAAGGAATGGTTGCTGCTTATGCTGCCATTTCGATTTGGGCAATTGGGTCTTATTGGCAAGATTATCCAGCTTTACGGGCTGATATTGGTTATATTAATCTTTCTAATCTCAGTTTTGCCGTATTTTTCAAATATTTAATCGTTCCCATCGTCATGATGGTTTTACCTAATTTACTCTTAGGATTTTACTTTCCTTTAGTACAAAAAGCTGTTCAGGTTCATGACGATCGCATTGGCAGAAGAGTCGGATTAATCTTAATTGCTAATATTTTAGGCAATACAACAGGTAGTTTGTTGACAGGTTTAGTTTTACTGCAATATTTAGGCACAGCCAATTCTTTGCGATTATTGGTTTTACTAGGATTAGGATTTATAATTGCGATTCGTCCCAATTGGAAAAAGGCTCGGTTTACAACCACCCTAGCAGTTATTTTAGTTGCTACTATGATATTTTTTCCCAATAATCATCGTCTTTGGGCAGCCTTACATGGAGTTAAACCAAAAACTTATTTTATAGTGGCGGAAGACTCAACTGGAGTAGCTGCCATTGCCGAAGAAAACAATCAAGGTAAATTATTTGCTTCTGGACAAGTTCAGGCAAATTTTCCCTATCTCCATCTTCATGCCTTGTTAGGTACTGTGCCTGCTTTACTTCATCCCCATCCTAACCAAATTATGATTATCGGTTTGGGTTCAGGAGGCACTCCTCATACACTAGGAGCTAATCCCCTAACCAAACAAGTACAGGTAGTAGAATTAATGGGAGCAGAATTACCAGTATTGCAAAAGTATGCTCAAACTCCGATTGGAAAACCACTAAAAGCTCTATTTCAAGACCCCCGTTACCAATTTGTAGTAGGTGATGGACGCAGAGAATTAACCATAGCTGACCGCAAATTTGACATCATAGAAGCCGACGCAATTCAACCTTGGCGATCGCGTGCAGGAATGTTGTATTCTCAAGAATTTTTTCAAGAAGTGCGATCGCATTTAGCTCCTGCTGGGATGTTTGTGGAATGGGATGTGGGCAAAGCAGCAGAACAAACCTTTCGCAATGTTTTTCCCTATGTTACGAGAGTAAAATTGTCACAAGATTTATCAGTTTTGTTTGGTAGTGAACAGCCTGTCATTTTTGATAAAAATAGTTTGTTGGTTAAGCTCAACAATCCAGAAGTAATAAGTTTCTTACAAAAAGCCGAAGTCAATTTTGAAGCTTTACGCCGAGATATCCAAGCTGCTTCTGTACAAATGTACTCCCATACTCAAGATGGTCAACCCCAAGCAGTTAACACCGATTTATTTCCTCGGGCAGAATACTATCTCAACCACTCTTTAAGCAATTAAAAATAACTTAGACTTTGGTACAGAAGCATGACTTTTTGTACAGGCGAATGGCCATTCGCCCCTACTTTTGACTTTTGGCTTCTAATTTTTATGATTCTTGCCAATATTTATAAGTTGCATAAGCAAGGGTAACAACACCAGTGATAATAGCTGCCTCATCAACTTCAAATAAAGGATGATGAAGAGGATAATTAGGGCGATCGCAGTATCCTACCCCAAGACGAAACATCGAACCAGGAGCGTGGTCTAGATAAACAGAAAAATCTTCAGAACCCAAAGAAGGCTCAGTAATAATCTTAACGCGATCGCTGCCCCAAGCCTCCCTGCTAGCTGCTTCCAAAATTTGAGTCAAACTCAAATCATTTTGAACCGAAGGAACTCCTCGACGATAATTAACTTCATATTTAGCTCCATAAGTCTGACAAACCTGAGCCGTAATATTTTCAATCCACTGGGGTAAGTTGGCATGACTCTCAGGATAAAGTGAGCGTACTGTACCAAGCATCCTCACGCGATCGGCAATAACATTAGAAGCTCTTCCGCCTTCAATCTTCCCAATCGTTAAAACAATTGGATGGAGAGGATTTTGTGTCCGACTAATTGCCTGTTGTAAATTGGTAATTACCTGAGCAGCAATCCAAATGGCATCGATCGCTTCATGAGGACGCGCACCATGTCCTGATTCTCCTTGAATAATAATTTCTAAATCATCGGCAGCAGCAGTTAAAGCACCGTAACGAATACCAACGTGACGAGCAGGAATTGAAGGAAAAACATGAACACCAAAAATTGCTTCCACTCCTTCCATTGCGCCATCTTGAACCATCCATCTAGCTCCTTGAGCTATTTCTTCGGCTGATTGAAACAAAAAGCGAGTAGTTCCAGGAAGATTTTCCGACAATTGAGCTAAAATCATTGCTGTTCCCAAGCCCAAGGTAGTATGAACATCATGACCACAAGCGTGCATAACTCCAACTCTTCGAGAAGCATAGTCTAACTGAGTACGCTCTTGGATGGGCAAAGCATCCAGATCAGTCCGAATTGCCAAGATTCGCTTGTCTGTGCCTGTTCCTGGTAACTCTCCTAATACACCTGTTTTACCGACTGCTTCGCGGACGTGAAGTCCAGAGGATGACAACACACCTGCTACGTAAGCAGCAGTTTGATATTCTTCTCCACTCAATTCAGGATGAGCATGAAAATGACGACGAATTTCAATTAATCTTGGAGCAAGGGTTGCGGCTAAGTCTTTGATTTCAGCAAGCATCTATAAAAAATTAAGAACCTACAATTAAACAAATAGTAACTACTATTAACTTTAATTAACCTTAATATCCCTTGCTTTTCAATGTCGTCTTTTGTTTTTTATCACTTGTGCAATCAATGTGACCGATAACTAATTAATCCTCAGCCACAATTACCACCGTAATATTATCTGAACCTCCTGCTTTTTTGGCTGCTGCAATTAATTCTTCAGCAGCTTCCTGACAAGTTTTGCAGTGAGTGAGAAAAGTTTGAATCTGATCATCAGAAACTTCTTCAGTTAAACCATCACTACATAATAACAAGCGATCGCCTGATTGAACATCGAGTGGTTGTAGAGAAATTTTATATAAGTCTTTTCTACCCAGACATTGAGATAGAACGTGTCGCCAAGGATGAAATTGAGCTTGTTCTTTACTAATTTCCCCTGCTTTAAGAGCTAAACCCACCCAAGTATGGTCATCAGTAATTTGTTCAAGTTGAGAATCACGCAAGCGATACAGACGAGAATCACCCACATGAGCGCACCAAGATTGCTGTTCGCGGAAGATCACGACTACTACCGTCGTTCCCATATCTCCTCGTTCTGGATGCTGAGATTGGTCTTCAAGAATACTTTGATTAGCCTTGTCAATTGCTTCTTGAAGCAATACGTCGGAAGGGAGAGAAGAATCCCAATTATTGATTAAATAAGCTGTAATTGCTTCTGTAGCGATTTTGCTAGCTTCTTGCCCACCAGCGTGTCCTCCCATACCGTCGGCGACAATGAAAAAACGTCCTTCTTCATCATCAACAAAATAATTATCTTGATTGACTGTACGTACTATTCCTGTATCTGTAAGACCTATAAAACGACGTTTCATACGTAATTTGCCTGATGATTTTTTGCGAGTTTAAAACATTCGGTCACTGCGGTCAATCTTTCTGTAAAGTCTTAGCAATGCCCAAGCAGGAACAAGTGCCAAACCAGCAGCGATCGCAGCAAGATTAATAGAACCATTAACGAATAAGAGAGTTGCCGATAAAATCAATGCGCCGATCAAAATAGTATGGTTAGTACCCATCTGAACTGCACTGAGACGACGTAAGGCTCGTTCTGATTCGATTGAGCGTACTCTTACCCGTAAATCTCCTCGCTCTAATTTATCTATTGTATCCTCGATTCGTCTAGGGAGTCCTAAAGCTGTACTACCAACTTGAGCAGCTTGTCTTCCTATTTCATCGAAAATTGTACTATTGTTTCGTCCGTTACTATTTGTCATAAGCTGCATTGCAAATGGTTGTGCCACTTCCATAAAATTAAATTCGGGGTCTAATCCTTTGCCTACTCCTTCCAGGGTAGAAAAAGCGCGCATTACAAAGGTAAATGTAGCTGGAAACCGAAATGGTTGTCCGTAGGCAATGTCATAAAGATCTTCACTAATCGCTTCAATCGATTGTTCCTCAAACGGCTTATCCATGAAGTTATCCAGCATATACTGAACTGAACGTCTAACTGGACTAAGATCGCCTGTAGGAGTTAAAGCACCTACTTCGATTAAGGAATTAACTACTAAATCGGCATTTTTTTGAGCAATACCAAACAATGTATCCATTAATTTTTCACGGATATTATTTTTGATCTGCCCCATCATGCCAAAATCGTAGAAAATTAAAGAACCTTCAGGACTAACAGCAATATTGCCTGGATGGGGATCGGCGTGAAAAAAACCACTGTTTAACAATTGTTGTAGATAAGCTTTTGCTCCCAACCTAGCTAATAATTTGCGGTCTAAACCTGCTGCTTCAATCGCTTCATAATGACTAATTTTAATGCCTGGCAAATATTCTAAGGTCAAAACTCGTGGAGAAGCATATCGCCAGTAAACTCTGGGGACATGCACCCAATTTTCTTGACGGAAATTACGCCGAAAAGTGTCAGCATTTCGCCCTTCATTAATATAATCAGTTTCTTCCCAGAGAATTCGACAGCATTCTTCATAAATCCCAATCCAGTCTTTTCCTTGCCCCCAACGAGGATGATTTTGAAAATAACGAGCAATTTGTTTGAGAATGGCGAGATCAATTGTAAATAATTGTTTCAATCCTGGTCGTTGGACTTTAACAACCACTTCTTCCCCACTATGAAGTTGAGCTTTATGAACTTGTCCTAAGCTTGCTGCTGCTAAAGGAGTAGGATCGAATTTATGAAATAACTGTCCGATTGGTTTACCTAAATCTTTCTCGATAATTGCTGCTACTTGCTCGTAGGCAAAAGCAGGAACTCGATCTTGTAATTTAGCTAATTCTTCAACATATTCTGAGGGAAATAAATCTGCACGAGTAGAAAACAACTGCCCTACTTTAATAAAAGTTGGACCTAATTCTAATAAGCTTTCTCTAATCCAAATCGCTTGAGCTTTTCTTCTTTGGGCTAGTTTTTCTTCAGTAAAACCACCTGAATAAGACCATTTTTTACCATTACGCCAGAATTTAAAAAGCAGGGTAAAAACAAAAATCCAAATATCGATGCGACGACGAGTTCGAGAATAATTTTCACGATTCCAACGATAAGTTTTTTTGCCTGTTTCTGGTCGATTGATTGCCAAATTTGAGTCTGAATTAGACTCGTTATTTACAGAATTTTGGGAGGTTTGAGAGACGGCAGACACTCGTTTTCTTAATAAAATTTTTACTAAATCTGATTTTTATCCAAAAATGATTATGTATAAGCTAATTTTATTTAGCTTGCCATAATCCTAATTTAAAGTTATTGATTGCGATATTTATTCAATTCAGCTTTTAAGCTGGCAATTTCTGCTCGTAATTGATCGAGCATTTCTTGTAAGTCTTCGGTATCAACATTTTTATTATTGTTAGTAGTACCGGAGGCAGGATTTGCTGAAGCAAAATTAGCTTCTCGTTCGGCTCTAGCTTGAACTTCTTCAATAAATTGTCTAAGATTTTCTCTGGCTTCAGCATCAAATTTACCTAAATCGCTCAGAGCGTTGGTTACAGATTCTTCTAATTTTTCATTGAGAACTTCAGCCAAGGCTCTGCCAAAAAAAAAGGCTTGAATTACGGGATTGCTCATCGCGCAAAATTTCTTAATAGCTTTCGTTACAAATTATATCTCTTCTCGATCAGAAGAGGTTTTAAAGGGATAGGATTAAAAATTTTTCTTACGATTGAATTTAATCTGTCAAATTCAAACTTAGTTGAACGTACCCTGGAGATGGTTCTGTAGCAAGGGGTAAAACTTTTAGATAACGAGAGTAATTGTCATGCAAAAATAAAGAATTACCTGGACGTTGACTATCGATGGTTAACCAATGATGAAAGACTTGTTCTCTTAAATCTTTCGGTTTAACTAGTTGATAAACTCTAACCCGTTTCTGATTTTGACGCTCATAACGGATACAACGAATCCCGTAATCGATTTTTTCTAATAAACGTCTAATAATAATAATCGGACTAGAGTTTTTAGCTAGACCAATTCCTAATGTTGTTTTAATTTCGCTGCGATGGTGTAGTGCAGTGCTGGCTAGAGCTTGAAGATCGCGATCGCTATTGCGTAATTCTCTTTCTGGATGATTAATCAAAATAGGAACTCCTAACACTTCCATTGTGCCAACACTTGCCCCTAGTTGAGAACCATTAAAATCAGGTAAAAATAAACTTCCTTCTCCTTGTTGAATTAATTTCAGGGCAACTTTGGCATCTCGATCTGCTAAAAAAGAACGACCAACAGTTAAAAAGTAATGTAGGCGAATTTTGTCATACCAACCATCATCATCTAAAGCAATTAATTCAGGAGTAACGGGAAGATGATAGCGTTGTTGTAGTTCGTATTTTTTGAGTTGATGTTTTTGAAGCAGAGTTTTGACTATTCTTTTTTTAAGGCTTTGATATTGTTTTTCTGTCAAACTTTTAGCTTCTGCGATCGCTTGACATTCGTTTTGATAGTTTTGTTGCCTCACTTCTGCGATCGCTTCTAATAAAGATGGGGTTTTATCTTTTTGGTTAGAAGTAATGATATTGACAGGTGGAGGAAGAATTTGATGTCCTTCATCTTTGAGAGCCGATAAAATTGACTCACGGTAATTAATCATGCCTGCGTTGTATCTTACCGCCATTTTTGCCCAACAAAGTAAGGATTCGGCTTGAAATCCTGTATCAATATCTTCTAAACTTTCAAAATCTGATTGTTGTAGCAAACGGATATTCAGTTGAGTTAAACGATGTCCTGAAGTAAGTAAACTAGGAATTGAAGTTGAACCATTGCCAATTCGATTAAAGCCATAATTAGCACACCAAAGATAACGAGGAATATTAGCTCTTACTCTAGCTAAAGTTTGTCTAACTGCATTTTCCCCTTGAATTCCTTGAGCAAGACACCAAACTGAAGTAAAGTGATCGGATAATTCAATCGAAATACCTGTTTCAATGGAAGGACTAGCTAAAACCACCTCATAGTTAATTAGGACTTCATTTAATTTGGTAATACATCCATAAGCAGGATGCTGAGGGTCGGCAAGAGATTCCGAATCAAGGCGTAAAATCTTCTTGTGAGGAAATTTTTTACGAAAATAGGCTTCTAAAGTCCTAGTTCCCCATTTACTGGTTAATTTTTGGGCAGAAAGACAAACCATCGGTTTGCCTCCTTGTTTAATATATTTCTCTAAATCTTTAACAATTTTTTTCGGCGTACTGTCTTGATAGTTATAAACTTGCCAAGCAGATTGAGGATTGGGTTGCCAATCATTGTAGATAAGATAAGGTTCAATCGCAGTTCCTGACAGGGAAATGAGATAATCAAGGGAAATATCACTCAAATCAGCATCCACAGCATAGACTTTGCCCTTGCCTGTCAAAACATTTTGTAGTAAAAGTTTTAAAGACCTTAGAATTGCTACTCGATTGGCTTTACAAGTACTAGAATTTAAACAATGCCAGATAACTTGTTCTACTTCATCAAAAATAACAATACTATCTGACCAATCTTCAGGATTAAATTGAGCTTGAGAATTAGGGTGAAGTGAATCTATACACAAACCAAACCCAATTCCATCACCAGAATTAGTTTTGATTTCAGTAACATAATTAAGGTCAAAACGCTGACATAAAGCCTGAACCAACTGAATTCGATGACCAATTACTAAAACTTTTTGTTCAATAGCAATGGCATCGGCTACAATTTGTTCTAGAAACTTGGTTTTGCCCGTTCCTTTAGGGGATTTAATCCCAATCAATTGAGCGGAATCAGGAAGATCTACTGCTGGTAAATAGGGACAATTAAATTGTAGTTGAGGAAGATGGGTTAAACGATTCCAAGCTTGCGCTTTCCAGGTTTCAAAAGTTAAGGCATTTTGATAGGCGCAATCAAAAGCAGCTTGAGTTTGATTAGCAATTAAGTCATCTACTCCTTTACCTAAACTCGATTTCCAATGAACAACTTTAACTGTGCAACCAAGCTGTTCAAGTAAATAGCCAGTTTTTTTAATCGCAGTGTTAACTGCTTTGATCGTATTCGGTTTAGTATCTTGATCGAAAACAAAATATACTTCTCGTTGCTGCTTAATTAATTCTTGTAATTGAGAAATTAAATAAGATTTACCGATCCGTTTTCCTGTTTCATCTTTCGGTGTGCGATAACCATTGTTAATTCCTGGTAAACCAACAGCTACATAACCAGCCGACAATAATGCACCTGCCTTTTTTGCTCCTTCAGTAATACACAAAGGAATTTCAGGATGTTTGAGCAACCATTGCCAAAAACCTAAATCAGAACGAGTTTGATCCCAATCTGAAGCTATAATATCTACTCTGTAGCGATGAGCAATTTTTTCCCAAATCCGAACAGGAACTTTGAGAGCAAATAATCCTGTGGCAGTTTTAGGAGGATGTTCGTATTTAATCAGTTTGTCTTGATTAATACTTTGACGTGGTTGGACAGGCTTAAAACAACCCCATAAATCTTCTTCTCCAGTCATAACATCAACCCCCGAACACCACCAACCACCTTCGGTTGTATGAGCATAAAGTTGAAGAAATCCTTCAGTTACCCGACCGTCATTTCTTCTGGGAATAGCATCAGAGTAAAGTAAATATTCGGAAGGTGAAAAACCATGCAAAGGAATTACATTGAGATTAGTTAACTCTTCGTCGACACAACTAGCTTGCCATTCCAATTGATGATTCATCTTTATTTTTTCCTACCGATTGAAGAGTAAGTATGATACCACTATATGTGGTGTATGATGAGCAAAAAAAATCGTAATACAACACTAAATATCTTAAGACTAGGCTTTAGTGGTAGACAACCGCAACTTCCGTTAAATTAGATTTACAGCCAAAGTATTTTTTACTGCCTCGTCTTTTAAAAATCTGTGAATTCATACCAGCAAATTCCCATCGAAGAATGCGGAGAACCTCTTGTTCCCATTCCTTTAGAAAAATTCGCCGTAGAGTTACCCCATCCCTATGAAAGGTTAGGAGCAAATTATGGAGAGCGATCGCCTTACTGTTTACGTCAAGGAGTAGTGACTGCTTTAGAAAAAGCGCAGTTTCTATTGAATAAAAGCTATCCTGGTTGGAAATTAAAAATTTTTGATGCTTATCGAACTGTAGGAGTACAGCAATTTATGGTTGATTACACCTATGGGATACTACTCAAGCGACAGGGTTTGCCAGAACATAAGCTTTCTCCTCAACAGCGTCAAAAAATTTGGGATCAAGTATATCAACTTTGGGCTGCACCTAGCTTAGATCCTTTAACTCCTCCTCCTCATAGTACAGGAGCAGCGATCGATCTGACTTTAATTGATGATCGAGGTATTACTCTAGATCTGGGAGGTCAAATTGATGAAATCTCTCCGCGTTCTCATCCTGATTACTATGCCAAAAGTCAAGACATTAAGGAACAGCAATTCCATCGTCGTCGTCAATTGCTAGAAAGAGTGATGCTTAATGCTGGTTTTTCTCGTCATCCTAGAGAATGGTGGCATTTTTCGTTAGGCGATCAAATGTGGGCTTGGTTACACAACCAAAATAATCCTAATAATTCTGTAATTGCTCGTTATGGCAGAATTTAGCTAATTCAAATCGCTCTTATTTTAGAAGATAAATTCCTATTGTTAACATAGATTTAAATCTATTGTTATTGACAAATAAATAGAGATAAAGCTATTATTATTTCAGGTATTGTCATTGTAGACCAATAACAGTGATAGTTCGTGGTTTCGTTCTAGAAGGGTTATTTAAATCCCTAAGAGCGAGAGCTAACTACGAAGTAATTATAATTGAAATGCTCTACTCCTTAACAGTAATCAATCATAAATAGCTGTTGTGGTCTCCTTTGTCATTCCTCCATAACAAGCCATTTAGTTACCTGCACTCTACAGGTAACTTTATTTTTGTTAGGCTCATTTTAGGTTTAAAAAGCAGACAATTTCCTTTTGGTAAATGATTTTAGGTTTTGATCCAGGCAGAGATAAATGCGGTATTGCAGTAATGAATTTTGCTCGCCAAATTGTTTTTCATCAAGTAGTTGATTCTCAACTGGCGTTAGCTGATCTGCAAAAGTTATGTCAACAATATGAAATCAAACTAATTGTCATGGGTAATTTAACCACAGCTAAAAGCTGGCGACAAAAGATTGAATCAGAGTTGTCCTTCTCAATTCCTTTAGTAATGGTAGATGAAAATAATAGTTCTGTTGAAGCTAGAGAACGTTATTGGCAGATGTATCCACCTCGAGGTTTAAAAAAGTTAATTCCTCAAGGAATGCGGATTCCTCCTCGTCCAGTAGACGATATTGTAGCTATTCTCTTGATTGAAAGATATTTGGCTACATCTGAGTACGGACAGTAAACATATAATCTCCACCTGGTTCTAATTGATAATCACAGTGTTCTAAAAAGCGTCCAAGAGGCTCTTGAATTAATGCCCTGCCTAAAGAAGGTTGAATTAATAGTTTTTTTTGTCGAAAACGCCACTGAAATTGCCAATGATAGTTAGCAGCCTTGACTTCTCCTTCAAGGTTGCCCAAATGCCAAGATTGTTTGGTAATCCGAACGTAGGCGGTAGTTTCTGGGAGCGATCGAGAACTCACAATATTTGCTTAGAAATTTTTATCCTAATTTTAGGTTACAAGTTAAATCATATCTAACCTTCAAGATGTTTATAGTTTGACAAAAATAAAAAAGGCTACTCCCGTAAAAAACAAAATTGTCAAAGATATTAAATAGATTACAATCCAAGAAAACTGTTGTTCTAATCTTTTATAAGCTACTTTAACTTTGACTAACTGTTTTTTAGTAAGCTGCAATTCGGTGATAATATCTTCTCTTGCTTCCTTACTAAAAGGACTGCCAGATTTTTCTAAAATATCGATACGTTGATTAAATTTTTCTTCTAATTGGGTAATATGCTCGGGAAAATTTTGAGAAGTTCTTTCAATCAGTTTTTCTAACAATCCAGGACTTAATTGACAATAACCTTTGTAAACATAGCGAATAGCATCAGCTAATTCATGAGCAGGGGTATTTTTGAGGAGATAACCTTTTGCTCCTGACTGCATTGCATTTTCAACATCTACTTCATTATTATGACTACTTAAAACTAAAATTTTATTTTCGGGAAAACGTTGTGCTACAACTTTAATTGTTGTAATACCGTCCATACCTGGCATTTCTATATCTAATATGGTAAGGTCAGGTTTGAGATTTTGAATTTTTTCTATTGCTTCTAGACCATCATTAGCTTGACCGACAACCTTAATATCAGACTCAGCTTCTAAATACATCTGTAAAGCTTGTCTAATTAGGTTCTGATCATCAACTATCAGAACGCGAATCATTGTTTGCAATTCCTGTTAAAATAACTATCAAGTTTGCTCGATACTTCTACTTAATTTAAAGATTTTGTAAGAGTATATCATTAGATTGCTAGTTTTTCGAGATTGGTTTATCCTAAATTAATAACGATAATTTAACCAATAATAAACTGAATTTATAAAATCGAAATAATAATTTAAATATAAACTTTTTATTTCAAAAACATTAAACTATAGCCAATCCAAACCAAAATAATCAAAATTTGTACAAGACTTAAAATGTAAATTTTTTCTTGAAGCTTTTTCAAGATTTGAATTGTTTCTCCTTGTTTATTTTTTAAACTATATAATTTTAAATCTAAAGTAGAAATTAATTGTTCGCGAATTTGATTGAGGGTATTATCAATTAATTGTTTAGGTTCGGCTTTGATAATTGTTTCTAATTGATAAAAATGCCATCTAACTTGTTTTTCTAGAGTAATAAAATCATGATAAGAGGAATTAGTGGTTAATTGAGTGAGCAGTTGTTCTAGTAAACCAGGTGCTAACTGAAAATAACCTTTGTTAACATAACGAATAGTATGAGCTATTTCGTTGGAGGGAGTATTTTTAAGTAAATAACCTTTTGCTCCTGCTGAGATTGAACTATACAGTTCACTGTGGTCACCGTTATTACTAAAGACTATTGTTTTAGTTTGAGGAAAGTGGTCACGAATAATCTGGGTTGTCTTTATTCCATCTAGCTGAGGTATTTTTAAATCAATTAGAACAATGTCGGGTTGTAGCTGAGCAATTTTTTCTAAGGCAGTTTTGCCATTGTTAGCAAAACCGACTACTTGAAGATCGGATTCGGCATTTAAAGTAACTTGCCAATAGTGGTCAACTGATTTTTGATTAGCAACTATTAAAATATTAATCATAGGATTTAAACAAATATTTATTAATAAACTGATGAAATTAGGTAGTAAATTAGTTAAATGAAAAATAATTAACTGCGGTTTCACTGTTATTGAGAATCGTCTCTGAGTAATTATCAGTTTTGTTTTATTTTAATTGTAAAAATAATTCTGTTTTGATTCAAAATTTAGCCGATCAAATTTAACTTAAAAGACAATTTGTAGTTTAAATTACCAAATCGGTCAGATATCAATCAATTTCAATTAACATTAGTGGGAGGTATTCTTTGTTATCTTTTGATAGCTCCAGTCATTCAGAAGAATTAGAACTTACTTTATTAAGTTTTCAAGAAATTACTACAGAAATAAACTATAAAAAAGCTCAAAATTCTCTGAGAGATTTAATTCGTAATCTCGATCTTAGCGATCAAGAACAAGCAGGATTAGAATCAGATCTGAGCCGTCTAACCGAAATGCTAGATAAGTTGGAGCATTCTCTAGTGCAAATTGCTGCTTTTGGCATGGTGGGAAGAGGCAAGTCTTCGGTGTTAAATGCTCTTTTGGGACAAGAAATCTTTACTGCCGGACCACTTCACGGTGTTACTAATAAAATCAACAGTGCTAATTGGCAGTTGACTCCAGAGAAATTAGGCAACACAGAAGAAAATTTACAAACTCTGACTATATCCACAGGAATAGGAAAAAGTAAAATTCAATTAATTGATACTCCTGGAATTGATGAGGTTAATGGAGAAGTCAGAGAAGCATTAGCTTGTGATTTAGCTAAACAAGTAGATCTCATTTTATTTGTGATTGCAGGAGATCTAACTCAAGTTGAATACAATGCTTTATCGCGATTGCGGGAGGCAGGCAAACCAATCTTGCTGGTATTTAATAAAATTGATCAGTATCCTGAAGCAGATCGTTTGGCAATTTATCACAAGATTAGAGATGAGCGAGTCAAACAGTTACTTTCTCCTGAAGAAATTGTTATGGTAGCAGCGTCTCCGCTACAAGCACAAGCAATTCGTCAAGCTGATGGTAAATTAAAAGTACAGCGTCAACGGGGACAACCACAGGTAGACAGCCTTAAATTAAAAATACTTGAAATACTTAATCGGGAAGGTAAATCGTTGATTGCTCTCAACAGTATGCTGTTTGCTGACGAAGTTAATGAACAAATTTTACAGCGCAAATTAGAGATTCGGGAAGAAGCTGCCAATCGTTTGATTTACAAAGGAGTCATGTTTAAAGCAGTAGCGATCGCTCTAAATCCTGTGACGGCAATTGACTTATTTACTGGTGCGATAATTGATATTGCCATTATTATTACTCTTTCCCGTTTATACGGCATTCCCATGACTCAAGCTGGTGCGATCGCTTTGTTACGTAAAATTGCTTTGAGTATGGGAGGAATAGGTGCTAGTGAACTTTTAGCTACTTTGGGTCTAAGCTCGCTCAAAGGGATGTTAGGATTGAGTGTACCTCTGACAGGTGGATTATCCTTAGCTCCTTATTTATCAATTGCGATCGCACAAGCAGGAGTAGCTGGTGTCTCTTCTTACGCAATTGGACAAATTACCAAAACCTATCTAGCTAATGGTGCATCTTGGGGTCCCGATGGCCCAAAGGCGGTAGTAAAAAATATTTTGGATTCGTTGGATGAAGAATCGATTCTTAATCGGATCAAGTCTGAATTACAAGCTAAGTTAAGGGTTAATCAATCTGGGATAAATTTTGAAAAATAGTTTATCTCTTCTAATTTTGAGCGCGCTATGGCTTTATTTGTTGACCAACTTGTTTATACTAGCTTTCCCGAAATAGGATTTAAATTGCTTACTAGCGGGCAAATTACTCCTCAACTACAGCAATTGTTTTTAGAATTAGTAGTTGATCGATGTTGGAATGCTTATCAACCACCACCGCCAGGTTATCAAGCAGCTTTTTTACGACAAATTGACGCAGACAATAGTTTTTTTGGGTGGCTCAAGAGCGACATTAATGATGATTTTGAACGGATTAATGTTCCTTATTTTCTTGGTTATTATTGCGATCGCCCTTTAACTGCTCAACAGCTTAATAATATCTTTAACTGTTTGCAAAGAGGACCACTCAGCCAAATTAACCGCCACGATTTACTATTCCATAGTTTAGAGCCAGTTTACATTCCTGATTTTAATGGCTATCAATCTGCTGGAATGGAAATGAAAATTTCGCCAGTAATTCGTCAACACAGTTTAGTTGTTTTACAACAAAATCAACTGCTTAATTTATTAATTCCGACTCAACCTTCATCAATTAATCCTCTAGAAATAGTTTTACGAAATGCGATCGCTGAAAAAATGGGGATTTCAGGAGCAGTTTTAATCACTCAAACAGGAGAATTATTAACTAAACCAATTAGTTTGGAGCGAAAAACCCAATTAATTCTTACTAATATCATTAAAAATTTAAATCCAAGAGAATTAAAACAAAATCAAGCTCAAACGGCTCAAAAAATTTTATTACAGGGTCGCAATGGTTATTTAGTTTTATTTAATTGCTATCCTGATATCTTTTTATTAATTAAAGCCGAATTAATTTTAAAAAGTGTTTTACAAAAACAAATTGATAGTTTGATTAATCAATTACAACCAGAACTTAATAAACTACAATTAAAATTATATTGTCAACAGTATTAACCTATGATATTAAAATTAAATGAAATTATGATTTACTTGTTGTGCTAGCTTGCTAATGCTAGTTTTTATTTCATCTAAATCATCTTCAACAGCATTAAAAGTATTACTAATCCATCCTTGAGGCTCTACATCTCGTTTCAAAGTTTTAATTTCTTCTTCTAGTCTATTTATTCTACGATTATGTTCGTTAATTCTTTTATTTTGTTATTGTTCGCTTATTAATTGGTTGTGATGGTGTTTTGTTATCTATGTCTAAATTATAAAGTATCTTTGAAAAAGCACTGGTGTTATTTGAAAAGAATAATTTTAAGGATTTATTGTCTTCTCCATAATGCGACCACATTCTTATAATTTTTACTATATTTTCTGAATTCATAACATCGATTAATGTAATTTAGCTAATAAAAAACTGCTTATGTCCAAATCTCTTCCTGCTAAATATATAGTCAGATTAGGTAAATTTGTCTGGACAACGATGTGGCAGATTATGATGTCACAGTTGGCACCACCTAGTCGTGAGGGGGAATATTTGCGCCCTTCTAGTCAATTTAGAAATTTTATCGGTACGGAGGAAAATAATCCCTATCCACCAGCAACAGGACGTTATCGTCTTTATGTCGGCATGGGATGTCCTTGGGCGCATCGTACTCTAGTAGTTAGAGTTTTAAAAGGTTTAGAAGAGGTTATTTCTGTAGCAACGGTTTATCCTTCTAGTAATGAAGGAATTTGGATTTTTGACCAGTCTGAAGAAGGTTGTAATACCTTACCAGAAATATATCAATTAGCCCAACCTGGGTATCAAGGAAGATGTACTGTTCCTGTATTATGGGATACTCAGACGAAAACGATTGTTAACAATGAAAGTGCTGAAATTATTGTAATGCTCAATTCCGAGTTTAATCAGTGGGCAACTAATTCTGAGTTAGATTTATACCCAGAAATTTTACAACCACAAATTGATTCTTGGAACGAAAAAGTTTATCATGCGGTTAACAACGGTGTTTATCGTTGTGGTTTTGCTCAAACTCAATCAGCTTATAATCAAGCTTGTGAAGAATTGTTCCAAACTTTGGATGAGATTGATTTAGTCTTAGCAGACAAGCGTTATTTGTGTGGCGAACAAGTAACTTTAGCGGATGTGCGTTTGTTTACAACTTTATTCCGTTTTGATGTAGTTTATTACGGCTTATTTAAATGTAACCTACGTCGCATTCAAGATTATCCCCATTTAGGCAGATATCTGCGAGATTTGTACCAATTACCTGGAGTTGCTACTACTTGCGATCTTGAAAGTATTAAACGAGATTATTATGGCAATCTTTTCCCTCTTAACCCAGGGGGAATTATTCCCTTGGGGCCAGATTTAGCTAATTTATAAGTTTTGAAGCATAAAGATCTGCCGTCCAGTATGTTATTTATTTACGATCTTGATTGGGGAGTTACTCAAATACCTGTTTTTGATTCTTTGATTGGGATGGAGTAGCTTATTTTTGTTGGGTTTCGTACCTCAACCCAATCTAAGGGCGATCGCACTTCGATTTCGCAAACCTCCAAAACTTTGCCCAGTGAAATCCTTTTCTCCCCCAGCATAGAGTCTAAGCAATTCTTCTCTGTCCATAATTCAACACCTATTGATGAAGGAGAAGTTGGAGAATATAGTGCGATCGCCTGTATGCAGTAGTTCTCAGTCCAAAAACCCTAACTAAGAAATAAATCTCGCTTAAAGCTCTTCTTTTTTAATAGTAAGAAGATCGGAGTCTATTTCAATCGGTGATAAATGTTCTTCGGCTAAAAACTCTCTCACAAATGGTGAAAGATTATTATTCAAACGTCCAGCACGAATAAATTCGGCATAGGTATTTGCTTCGATATCTAAAAGATTTTGTTGTATTTGTTGTAAATCAAGCGATCGCAATTGAGGGTATTGAGTTTTGAGGTTGACAATTTTCTCTTCTAAATTTTCTAGTTGTTCTTTGACTACCATTCTCTGATATTGATAAGTTTCTGCTTCAATATCTCTTGCCAGATCTAGTTGTACAAAGTAATCCAACATTCGTTTGAGTGCAGTTCGACGGGCAATTAATTCAGAGTATTCTTGAGAGATAGATTGCTCATCAATCAGATTCAATTTTTTCAGCAACCATTTGGTAGTTAGTCCCTGTATTAATAAAGTAAACAAAACTACTCCAAAAACTGTCTCAATAATTGCTTGTCTTCCTGGAAAAATAGCAGGTACACTCAAAGCTAAAGCGATGGAAAATGAACCTCTTAAACCACCCCACCACAAAATTGTTTGTTCTCGGAGACTAACTTTATTCTCGGCTATTAAGTTACCCAAAGCACCTAAACCATAGATAGAAACAATTCGGGTGCCTAGTACAGCTACAACAGTAATACCAATGGGGATTAAATTATCGCTTAAACTAAAAAAGTTAATTTGATCGCCAATCAGCAAGAAAACAATTGAGTTAACAAAAAAGGCAATAAACTCCCAAAACTCAGTTACTAAAAGCCTAACTCTAGGACTCATGCCAATTCGAGAGCCAAAATTACCTAAAATCAATCCTGCGATCGCAACTCCAATGACCCCAGAACCACCTAATTCTTCTGTAATTAAATAAGTTCCATAGGCTGAAACTAAGGTTAAAGACTGTTCTACTAAGGGTAAATCAACGCGCTGAGTTAGATAAGAAATCCCAAATCCAATTAAACAACCTGTGGCGACACCAATACCTACAAAGGTACAAAAACGCAGAATAGTATTGGAAGCAGATAATTCTTGTGTTCCTACCAGTATCTCTGTTAACAGAACAAAAGCAACAACTGCTACTCCATCATTAAATAAACTTTCTCCCTCCATCAATACTTTTAATCGCTTACTTGCCCCAACTTCTCGAAATAAGGAAATAACCGCAACTGAGTCCGTTGTCGCCAAACTAGAACCAATTAAAAGAGCAGCAGCCAGAGATAAAGAGGTAAATTCTTTAACAGCGAAAGCTACGCCAAAAATAGAAATAATTACCCCAAATACAGCAAAAAAAGTTACAAATATCCAATTTTCTTTGAGTTCCTGCCAACGAATATTCCAAGCAGCTTCAAAAAGCAGAGGAGGCAGAAATATTTCTAAAATTAATTCTGGTGAGAGACTACCTAAGTGGATATCCACAAAAGCCAAACCGAGTCCCACAATAACTAGTAACAACGTGTAGGGAATTTGGCGAAACCAGCTAGAAATTTGTGAGATGGTGACCACCCCAAGCGATACTGAAAGAACAACTAAAAATCTTTCTAGATTTTGTGTAATGGCTACATCGACAGCAGACTCTAGAGCCATTTGGCAACTCCGATAAGTTAAAGAGGTATTTTCCTCCTCGAATCAGTTACGATATCTTGGTCGAAGAGTGTTGCATTTTCGAGCAAGCGTTACTACTTAAGCAGACTCAGACAAATGTTAAGTAACTTATGAGGGTAATTCTTAACTTATCATAAATAAACAAAACTTAATAGCTAGGTTGTATAATTTAGGATTTCTTTTTTAGCTTTAAATTTTTCTCTCAAATAATTATCAGCATCATGGCAAACAAAACCCTTGGACTCGATCCACAACTGTACCAATATCTTCTTTCCGTTTCTCTCAATGAACCAGAAATTTTGACTCAATTGAGGCAAGAAACTGCCCAACATTCCATGAGTAATATGCAAATTGCTCCCGAACAAGGACAATTGATGGCTTTATTAGTCCAGTTAATTGGGGCGAAAAAAACTTTAGAAGTAGGAGTTTTTACTGGTTATAGTTCTCTAGTAGTCGCCTTAGCTTTACCCCCAGAAGGCAAAATAGTTGCTTGCGATGTCGATCCAGAATCTACTGCGATCGCTCGTCGTTATTGGGAACAAGCAGGAGTTGCTGATAAAATAGACTTGCGGATAGCACCTGCTTTGGAAACCTTAGAACAACTGATTCAACAGGGACAAGCGGATACTTTTGATTTTGCTTTTATTGATGCAGATAAAAGAAATTATCCTAATTATTATGAATACGCTCTACAATTAATCCGTCCTGGTGGTTTAATTGCGATCGATAATGTTTTATGGTCGGGTAGAGTAGCGGATCTGCAAGACACAGATAAACGTACTCAAGCAATTCGAGACTTTAATCAAAAACTCTCTCAAGATCTACGAGTAAAAATTAGTTTGTTGCCTATCGCTGATGGATTAACTTTAGCTATGAAAATTTAAATTTAGTTTAAGAAAAAAAATATCCACAGATAAACACGGATAAAGTTGTTGCTTGGTTGTGAATAAATTTTGCAATTATTGGTTATTATTTCTCATTAATACTTGCCACATCACTACAGTAGCAAGACTTAGATATCCAAACACAGCTATCCAATCAAGTAAATTACTATTATTTAGGTTTATTGACATAAAAATCCCAAATTTTCTCTCAATTGATCGAGTTTAATAATATATGCAGTACCAAAAATAGTTAAGGCGTTTTTACTAACTGATAACTGGTCACTGATAACTGATAACTGTTTAAATCATGCTCTAATAAAACTTTTCTTAAATTTGCTCCAATTGAGCAGGGAATAGTTTTTCCTTGAAATATGACTATCGGCATTAGTAGTTAATCTAACTTTACTTCTTAAAATAACTTAACATTTTGACCCAACAATTATGACTAGCGATCGCAAAATTTGGCTCTATGACACTACCTTAAGAGATGGTTCGCAACGAGAAGGAATTGCTCTTTCTTTAGAAGATAAACTCAAAATTGCTCATCAACTCGATCAGATGGGAATTCCTTTTATTGAAGGAGGATGGCCGGGGGCAAATCCTAAAGATGTTCAATTTTTTTGGAAACTGAAAGAAGAACCGCTTCAACAAGCTGAAGTAGTTGCTTTTTGTTCTACCCGTCGTCCACACCAAAATGCTGCCCAAGAGCGAATGTTACAGTCGGTTTTAGCTGCTGGTACGCTTTGGATAACTCTTTTTGGCAAATCTTGGGATTTACACGTTACGGAAGGCTTACAAACCAATTTGTCTGAAAATCTGGCAATGATTAAAGATACGATTGAGTATTTTCGTAGTCAAGGCAGAAGAGTAATTTATGATGCCGAACATTGGTTTGATGGTTACAAAAATAATCCTGAATATGCCATCACAACTCTTCAAGCTGCTACAGAAGCTGGTGCAGAATGGCTAGTCTTATGTGATACCAATGGTGGTTCGTTACCCCATGAAATTAGTCAGATTGTTAAGGAGGTAAATCAAGCAATTCCTCAGATTCAGCTAGGTATTCATACTCATAATGATGCAGGTACAGCCGTAGCTAATGCGATCGCAGCAGTGAGGTCAGGAGTTACAATGGTACAGGGAACGATTAATGGTTATGGGGAAAGATGTGGTAACGCTAATCTTTGTACCTTAATTCCTAATCTACAAATAAAACTTGGCTATGATTGCATCGAAGCCGAACAACTGACTCAGTTAACTAAAACTAGTCGTTTGGTGAGTGAAATTGTTAATCTTGCGCCTGATGATCATGCACCTTTTGTAGGACGTTCTGCTTTTGCTCATAAAGCTGGGGTACACGTCGCTGCGGTAGAAAAAAATCCTTTAACCTACGAACATCTGCAACCAGAGTTAATTGGTAATCAAAGACGGATTGTAATTTCCGACCAGTCAGGTTTGAGTAATGTGTTACACTATGCGGAGAAATTTGGGATTGAGCTAGCTAAACAAGACCCTACTTGTCGACAAATCTTAGAAAAACTGAAAACTCTAGAAAATCAAGGCTATCAATTTGAAGCTGCTGAAGCTAGTTTTGAATTATTGATGCGTTCTGCTTTAGGACAACGCAAGGAAATGTTTCAACTCAAAGGATTTCAGGTTCATTGTGAAATTCATCGAGACATCGATCATTTTGAGGGTGATGCCTTAGCAACGATTAAAGTAGAAGTAGATGGTAAAGATTTGTTAGAAGTAGCAGAAGGTAACGGCCCTGTTTCGGCTCTTGACCAAGCAATTCGGAAAGCTCTAGTGAAATTTTATCCTGAAATTGCTAAGTTTCATTTAACTGATTATAAAGTCAGAATTTTAGATGGAACAGCAGGAACTGCTGCTAAAACCCGTGTTCTAGTAGAATCTAGTAATGGTCAAGAACGTTGGACTACAGTAGGCGTATCTGCTAACATCCTGGATGCCTCTTATCAAGCCGTAGTCGAAGGAATCGAATATGGTTTATTATTGCAATCCTCCCTCAAGACAAAAGTAACTACTATATAATTAGCTGACTTAAGTTTATTTTATGACTACTACTGCCCTTCCCCAGACAACCAAACGTAGGCTGAAAAAAATTCCTCAAATTCCCAGTGTTTGGGAAGGCGATCGCAGACCGTTGGGCAATATGGCATCTCATTTAGAGTCGGATTTGGATGTCGAAGGAGAGTGTATCATGTGGGTTGATGGCTCAGAAGGCTGTGTTAGAGCGATGGATGTTGTCCCTGCTCACATGGGGATAGAAGCAGTAGTACGCACCTTACTCAGAGCTATTGAATCTCCTCATCATCCTGCACAACCAGCACGTCCTCAAAAAATTATTGTGCGCGATCGCGAAATTCAGTTTTTTTTACGAGGTGCGTTACAAAATTTAGATATCGCGATCGAATATGTTCCAGATCTACCTCTAATCGATCAACTGTTTCGAGGATTTGAGGAGATGAGTAACCGTGAAACCACCTCTTTAGCTCCTTATTATGAAAATTTACTCAAAGATATTGCTCAACAAGTTTGGGATCAACAGCCTTGGGAACTACTGGCTGACCGTGATATTTTGATTTTAGAATTTTCAGACTGGGAAATTGAACCAATTTATGTCTGCGTGATGGGCATGATGGCAGCAGAATATGGTGTCTTGTTATATCGTTCTCTCGACTCTCTTAAACAATTTCGAGCTAGTGCTTTAAGAAATAAATCTGTTGAAGAATTGGAACAAGCATTTCTCACTCAAGATTGTTGGTTTCTTAACTACGAAGATTTGGAAGATGAGGATGATGAGGAAGAGGAAGATTGGGAAGAAGAAGAAATTGGTGAAATAGTTCCTTTTTTTGGAAGTTTACATCCTTATGAAGGAATGCGTTCTTTTCTCGACGAAGATGAAGTTAAAATTGTCTATACCGCTCTGGTTGCCATGCTGAAGTTTTGTCAAACTTATGAAGATGAACTAGCTGAAGAAACTATTGAAAAACTGACGAAAACTTATCGAATTTCCCTACCTAAAGATGATCATAAAACTGAAAAAATCAGTGTCAAAGTTTCTACCTTACCAGAATTAACTGAAGAATTATTAGCTCTAAACGAAAATATTAATTTGGTAGAGGAAGAAGAAACCGATCTTCCCATCGAAGAAGATTTAATTCCTGATGGTTCATTAGTTACTTTAGGTCACGTTTCACTTGAAATTTTAGAACAACTTAAACAACAAAGTATTACCTACTATCAATCTTTAGATATTGCTCCTTCTCAAGAAGGTTTACCTGCAATTTTAATTCAAACTTCTCGCCCCAAAGCTAAAACTATTATTGAAAAAATTCAACAAGCTGGTGGTTTAAAAGCAATTTGTTTTAATCCAGGCAACGATCCTTTTACTGGCGATAATTATGAATTGGGAATGCTGCAAACTGGTAATAACAATTTATATATTTTTGCTGAATATTCCCAAGATATTTCTCAACACATTCAGGCAATCAAACGCTGGCATCAACGTTGTCAAAAAGTTAAAGGTTATTGTAGTTTAATTATTGCCATGGGAGTCACAGGAACATCTAAAGGCAATCCTCAACCAAAAGATATGCTAGCGATTTTTGAAGCTAAAGCAATTAAAGGCGAAGATTTAGGCATGGGGGTTTTACAACTTATGCCTCATTTTGAGATTGAATAGTTGTGACCTGCTTAAGAAAAAAAGCCAGCTAATAATAAAGGTAATAATAACGCGATCGTAACTACAAATATTGCTGTTACTGGATCAACATCAATAATGTTTTTTGGACGAGGTTTTTCCATGAGATTGTTTTAATTTTTATTGTGTATTATAGTGATATATTATCCTTCGTAAGAATATAAAATTATTAATAAATCAAAAGTGTAACCGTCCAAAACATAAAATTGCTCAGAACGGTCACAACATTTATTCACATGATTTATGGTTAAACCTACAACTTTGACATCTATCATCTAAGACCGCTCTGACCGAGGGTTGCGCCTCGCCTCGATGATAACAAAGTAGAGGAAGCGACAAAAACTCTACACTGTCGTTGTTAAGGTTAGATTGTTACTGTCCAAACACCTGACGGTCGCTCTTCTTCGATGTCTGACAATGGACCACTGCGGTATAACTCCCATCCAGTAACTTTTTATTTTGTTTGTCTTACATATCTATAATTTATCAAAGCTTTTGGGGGAAATAGTCATTCTTGAGACTGAATCTATCTCTATCAATAGCAATAATCGTATTATTTTTAGCTATCTATCTTTAGTTCAACTATTCGTATTTGAGAACACAAAATTAGCTACACAGAAAAGCCAAACGCGATCGCACTAAAACAAATCCACAATTAGGCATACAATAATTGATTATTAATTTCCTCAATAGTTAAGATTCTCTTAAAAAAGCTTTCGCAGCAGGATGAACTAAATCATCGGAAACTTGATTGCGCTCGATATATTCGTTGATTTCAGTTTATCAGTAGGTTTTATAGTTTAGTATTCCTCTTGAGATCGCAATTTTAGTTGCTTTGTAAGTTTTAGATTTAAGATGGTTTGAAGCTAGTTGTTGTTAAAAATCGTATAAGATTAACATTTATTGCATCCTGTCGATAGTTCGATATTGAATTGCTTCAGCTACATGGTGACTTTTGATCTGCTCATCTCCTGCTAAATCAGCAATAGTCCGAGAGACTTTTAAAACGCGATCCATTGCTCTAGCAGATAAACCAAGTTTCCGAATAGCTCCTTCTAGTAAATTAGAACTAGTCTGATCCAATTGACAAAACTGTCGCAAATGATGAGATTGCATCTGAGCATTACAACTAATTTGAGTTTCAGCTTGAAAACGAGGCGCAAAGCGATCGCGTGCAGCTATGACTCTCGCTCTAACGCTTTGAGAATCTTCTCCTGTGCTTACTTTAGTCATTTCTTCTGCTTTGAGACGATTAACTACCACCTGTAGATCAATACGATCCATTAAAGGACCCGATAATTTTGCCCAATATTGTTCTCTCTGCCTCGGTGAACAGGTACAGAGTTGAATTGAATCGCCAAAATAACCACAGGGGCAGGGATTAGTACTAGCAATTAAAGTAAATTGAGCAGGAAAAACCACCGATTGACGAGTTCTAGAAATACTAACATAACCGTCTTCGAGAGGTTGACGGAGAAATTCTAAGACATTCCGCTTAAATTCCGTCAATTCGTCCAGAAAAAGCACCCCTCTGTGAGCTAAAGAAATTTCTCCTGGACGGGGAAAACTACCACCACCGACTAAAGAAGGCCCCGATGCCGAATGATGAGGACTGCGAAAAGGTCGTTCTGTAATGAGAGAACCTTTATCTTTTAACAATCCTGCTACCGAATGAATTTGAGATACTTCTAAGGCTTCAGTAAAGCTTAACGGAGGTAAAATACCTGGTAACCGTTTTGCCAGCATGGTTTTACCACTGCCAGGAGGGCCAGCAAAAATTAAATTATGTCCTCCTGCTGCTGCAATTTCTAAGGCACGACGAGCATGAACCTGTCCTTTAACATCTTTTAAATCAGGATAATTTTTATCTGAATACTTAAATTGAATTTTAGTATCTACTTCTACTGGTTGATATTTTTCTGGATGATTAAGAAAATGAACTACTGCTTGTAAATTAGGAAAACCATAGACTGCTAAATCTTTAACTACTGCTGCTTCTTGGGTATTATCTTGGGGAACTATTAAACCAGCAATACCCAATTCTTTCGCTACTGCTGCAATAGGTAAAACTCCAGCAACACTTCTGAGAGTACCATCGAGACTAACTTCACCTAAAAATAAAAAATCTCCGAGTAACTGCGGATCTACTTGTTCGGATGCAGCTAAAATTCCCACACTAATCGGTAAATCAAAACTTGGTCCTTCTTTTCTCAGATCAGCAGGAGTCAAATTAATAATAATATTCCGCAACGGAAAAGCAAAACCTGAATTTTTTACAGCAGCTTTAACTCTTTCTCGCGACTCTTGGACTGCTGTATCAGGTAAACCGACAACTACTGTTTTAGGTAATCCTCCAGCAACATCTACTTCCACCCCAACTTTGATCGCATTAATGCCAATAATTGCTGCACTCCAAACCCTAGCAAGCATGAATAAATGAAGATAAGGACTAATCTTCGTTAGTATAGGCTCTCAAACTAAAATTACCTAACCGAGAATTTACGAATATTTTCTATAATTTTGTCAATGCGATCGCTTAATCTAAATGAATAAGCTGGAAGAATCTGTATTTCATTAAAGAGAGAAAAACTATATAATTTACGATTACTGATAAGTGAAATAGGTTGCATTATCACAAGTGCAATAAATAATTAAATTTGATGTCACGAGTAATTATTGCTTCTGATTCTCCGATGGCTGCTGATGTAGGTGCAGCTATTGCCGATAATGGTGGGAATGCGGTAGATGCTGCGATCGCTGCTACAATAGTTTCTATGTGTACTGCACCTGGAGTCATTGCACCTGGTTGTAGCGGTTTTATTACCATTTGGTCGCCACAAGAAGAGCCTGTGGTCATCGATGCTTATGCAGAAGTACCAGGAAGGGGTTTACCAGCAGCAAAATTTGGTCAAGGGATTAGAGAAGTGAACTTTGACTATGGTGGTGGGATGAGGAGTTTAGTTGGTTATGGTTCCGTCGCCACTCCTGGGATGTTTGCAGGTTTGGGATCAGCTTGGGAACAGTATGGAAATCTTGCTTGGCAAGAAATTGTTACCCCAGCACAACAAATTGCAGAACAAGGTTTTCCTCTTTCTAGAGTTTCTGCTGATTATTTAGTTTTTACTGGTAAAAGTATTTTTGGTTGGCATCCCGATAGTTATCGAGCCATTCATAATACAAAGGGAAATTGTTTACAAGCAGGAGAATTAGTTCAAATTGCTGGACTTGCTGAGAGTTTAAAATTAATTGCGACAGAAGGATATCAGGCTTTTTATACAGGGGAACTAGGAGCAAAAATTGCTCAAGAAATTCAGAAGAATGAGGGATTATTAACTGCTACTGATTTAGCTGCTTATCAGGCTATTACCAGAAAACCGATTAGTTTTAGTTGTGGTGATTGGGAAATTTTTACTAATCCTGCTCCTGCTATTGGTGGTGCTTGTTTAGCTGCCATGTTGTTACTACTAGAAAAGAATGCTTTTTCTCGATGGGATAGTAGTGCAGTCAAAACGATGGCACAGATTCAACAAGCTGTACTTGATTATCGTCATCAATATTTAGATGGAGCAACTAATAATTTAGTAACTAAAGAAGTTGCTAGATTGCTTCAACTAGCTGGTTTGGGTGAACCTAACAATCTACTTCAATCTCCTTCTACTATTCATACTTCGGCAGTTGATTCCAATGGTTTGGCTTGTGCTATTACTGCGTCGGCTGGTTATGGCTCTGGAGTCATGATTACAGATACAGGGTTATGGTTAAATAATTCTCTCGGTGAAATTGAACTGCATCCTCACGGTTTAGAAGGTTTATCTCCAGGAACTCGTTTAGCTTCCAATATGGCTCCCACAATTGCTCGTCGAGAAGATGGTACAGTTTTAGCGATTGGTTCTCCTGGTGCTTCGCGAATTACGACAGCATTAACCCAAGTATTATTTAATTATATTCATTTGGGGATGTCTTTAGAAGATGCGATCGCATTTCCTCGTCTTCATGTGGAGGTGTTTGAAGATTTGCATACAATGGCTTTTGAAACAGGATTACCCATAGATGCGATTACATCTTTAGTTACTAGAAAGTTTGAAGGAATTTCTATGTATTTTGGTGGAGTTCAAGCAGCTTTATGGAATCCCAACCAAGGATTAGAAGCTGTCGCCGATCCTCGTCGTACTGGCAAAGTTGCCTCTGGTGGAAAATTGATTTAAAAAATAATCAGATTCAGTTTTGAAGCTCAATAATTTAACTTATTTAATTGCAATATCAAGAAATAATTGAATGAAAATTCTTAATTTAGAAACAGAACAATTAAAAAAGATTTGTCAACAATGGCAAATTGTAGAGCTAGCTTTATTTGGTTCAGTATTACGAGAAGATTTCAACTCTAACAGTGATATAGATGTGCTGGTTTCTTTTTCTGAAGATGCCAAGATTACCTTTTTTGATCTTGATATTCTCGAACAGCAACTTAGTAAATTATTTAATCGTTCCGTTGACGTAGTAACTAAAAGATCAATAGAACAAAGTCACAACTGGATACGCAAAAAAAACATTTTGGAAAATACCAAAATAATTTATGAACAGAGATAAAGAAATTCTGCTAGATTTAATCGAAGCTTGCAATTTAATTTTGCTATTTTCTAATAATAAAGAAGTTGATCTTAAAATTTTGTGGGAAGTTATTCAAACTAGTATTCCTCAATTATTAGCTCAAGCTTTAGCAGCTTTTGAGAGCGAATAAATATTATTAGGTATTAATAAAATAAGTTATTGAGGAGCTAGAGCCAGTTTAACAACTAGATTTTAACTAAAAATTAAAATTATCTAACTCGTTAATTAATAAATTTTCGGCTTCTTCTTCTGAAAGATTTTCTAGATTTGATAAAACTGAATCTATATTTTCTGGTTGTTCTATGTTTTGCTCTATATCAGTAGCAAATAAGTTATTAATTAAATATTCTGCCAAGGATATTATAGTTGGATAATCATAAATTAAAGTAGAAGACAATTTGCACTGTAAGTTAGTTTGCAGTTTATTTCTGAGTTCTACAGAAGATAAAGAGTCTATGCCTAATTCGGTAAATCCTTGCTCGATGTCAATTGTATCTGAAGAATTTAAGCCTAATATTTGACCAACTTCTGTACAGAGATAATTAATTAAGATTGGTTTTAACTCACTTGGCTGGGCAATCTCTAACTGTTGCAAAATTTCGGATTGCTTAATAACTTCTACTTCATTTTTTTTATGATTAATAAAATTAGCAAATAATGGTAATTGTTGTTGCCATTTTGACCAATCAATAGGTAATATTCCTACTTGAATTGCATCAGTTGATAATAAATATTCTAAAATTTCGATGCCTTGTTTTGGTTGAATTTTTCCCATTCCTGGAATTTTGAAACTATTGTTAAATTCCTCATCAGACTGATGTGCATTGAGATTTACTATTTTATTTTTTCTCTCCTCTACTACCTTGCCAATCAATTTTGTATTTGAGAATAATTTAGTATTAGTCGCCATGCCAATTTCATCCCAAGCACCCCAATTAATTGTTAAAGCAGGTAATCCCAAACTACGGCGATAATGAGCTAGATTATCTAAGAAAGCATTAGCAGCACAATAGTTTGCTTGTCCACTCGATCCTAAAATAGAAGCAGCAGAAGAAAACATGACAAAGAAGTCTAACGATAAATTTTGAGTTGCTTGATGTAAATTCCAAGCACCTTGTACTTTGGGAGATATTACTTTGGTAAATTTTTCTTTGGTTAAATTTATAATTGCGCCATCATCGATTATTCCTGCTGCGTGGATGATTCCTTTGAGTGGATGCAGGGGAGAGGAGGAAAAATTTTTCTGCTCTTCAGTATTGTAGTATTTTTGAATTATTTTGTTTACAGCTTCTAAGTCAGCAATATCTGCTTGAATTACTTGAATGGTTGTACCGTTTTGCTGTAGTTGGTTAATAGTTGCTTGTGCGTTTTGCGATGGTTGATTTCTGCTGATTAAAATTAGATGTTTTGCACCTTTTTCTATCATCCATTGAGTAACTTCCAATCCTAATGCACCCAAACCACCAGTAATTAAATAACTGGCATTATGGGCGAACAACAGTTCGCCCATACAATTGAATTGTGAATTTTGAATGACGATTTTACCGATGTGTTTTGCTTGCTGCATATAACGAAAGGCAGCAGTAACATCTTGTTGAGAAAATTGTTTGCATGGTAGAGGTTGAAACGATCCGTTATTAAATTGTGTTATCAAATCGCACAACATCGATTGAATTAATTCTGGTTGTTGTTGGGTTACTTCAATTAAATCGACTAGGAAATAGGATACATTTGGTTGAATAGTTTCGATCTGATTTTTATCCCAAATATCTTTCTTGCCAATTTCGATAAAACAACCATCAGGATTTAAGACAGAGAGACTTTTGGAAATAAATTCACCTGAGAGAGAATTAAGTACAATATCTATTCCCTTACCTGCTGTCAGTGAAAATATTTTGTTAGCGAAATCGAGACTGCGGGAATTAAAAATATGTTTGATTCCCAAAGATTGTAAATATTCCCATTTTGACAAGGATGCTGTGGCGAAAATTTCTGCACCTACTTGTTTGGCAAGTTGAATTGCTGCTAAACCTACTCCTCCTGCTGCGGAGTGAATTAAGATTTTGTCTCCTGGTTTGATTTCGGCAAGATGATGTAGACAATAGTAAGCAGTTAAGAAAGCGGTGGGGATAGTAGCTGCTTCTGTAAAAGATAAAGATGTGGGTTTGGCAATGACTAGGTTAGCATCGACAGTAACATAATTACTAAAACTACCAGACGCGATCGCAATTATCTCATCTCCTACTTTTAATTGATCTACTTTTTTTCCTACTGCAACAATTTCCCCACTACATTCTAATCCCAATTTTCCTGCTTCTCCTGGATACATACCCAAGGCGTTTAAGATATCACGGAAGTTTAACCCGACAGAATGTACTTTAATTTCTACTTCACCATTATTAGGTTGACGACGTGTTGTAGGTTGCCATTGCAGATTGTCTAAAGTTCCTCTTTTGGTTATTTCCAGTTGTAATGGTTGATTTTGATTTGAATTAATTAATTTACGAACTAATCTTGCTACTTTTCTTTTTCCTTCTCGGTAAATGATTCTATTTTCTTGATCAGGAGAGGTTATTTCTTTGAATAATATTTCGCTGTCAATCGTTGAAGTAGAAGAATCTAGATCGATCAAGGTACAATTTAATTCTGGATGTTCTAAATTAATTGCATTTACCATTCCCCAGAGAGGAGATAGAGAGATAGGGGGATAAGGAGAAAAGTTTGTTACTTGACAACCTTTGGTAACAATCCACAAGCGAGGAAAGTTTTGCCAATTGTAATTTATTAAAGCTTGAATTAAATATAATAATTGACTACATTGATTTGGAACTATTTCTGATAAGTTGGTTTGATTGTCTGAATTATCTAAACTCCAAAGATAAATAATTCCTTGAAGGGAATAATTTTGAGCAGTAATTTCTTTTAATAAACGACTATAATCTTCTTTTTGTTGGCAATTAATTTGAAATTTTTGTTCTGAAATAATTTTATATTCATAACTTGGATAGACTAAGATACATTCTCGATTTTCTCTTTTAATCATTTTTCCTAATTGATCTTCATTGTCAAAAATTAAATAACAATGTTTTTGAGTAAAAAATTGATGATTAGTTTCGGGCAAACAGCGGTTCATTCCTACGGGTAAATGATCTTGCCATTGAATTTCGTATAACCAATTTCGCCAGGAAGCTGTTGCTTGATTAATCTTTTTAGCTGTAATTTTTTTGATTTCTAGAATTAGATTACCTAAGTTGTCATAGATAGAAACATCAGCAGTAATAAATTCTGTTTCTTTATCTGTAATTGGCTGAAGTTTAACGTGACTCCAAACAGTATCTTCTTGAAACGTTTGATGACAATATAAATTTTTTAGACTAACTGGTATATACGTAGCTGCTTGTAATTCGTGTGGTAAAGCAGCTAAAATAATTTGTAAGCAAGCGTCTAATAAAGCTGGATGAAATTGATAAAGATGCTGTTCAGATTTAAGTAATTCTGGTAAACTAATTTTTCCAAATGCTAATGCTTCGGTTTCTTTGTACCAAATCTGTTGAACACCTTGAAAACTTAAACCGTAATCAATATTTTTTTGCTGACATTGTTGATAATGTTCTTTGCCTGATATTTCTCCAACAAATTGTTTTTGTAGTTTAGATAAATCTTTTTTCCTCGCTGTTGCTGATTCTGATAAGATGATTTTTCCCGAACAATGTAAATGCCATGATTCATCTGTCAGTAAACTGTAAATTTTAAACCTAGCTGTGGTTGATTCTTGATTAATAATTGTCTGAATGGTTTGATCTTGTTTATCAGATAAAATCAGTGCTTGTTCAACCTCAATGTCTTCTAAACTAATTACTGAAGAAGAGAAGATGTTATTTCCAGCAGCTAAGGCTATTTCTAAATAAGCCGTCGCAGGAAAAATGATTTCTTGATTAATTTTATGGTCTTGTAAAAAAAATAATTCACTAACATTAATTTCTGATTGAAAAATAATTTCTTTAACAGGCGATCGCAATTTTTTTCCTAATAACAAATGGCATTTTTTATTTTGGATACATTCGCTTCGTTCAGTGCGTACTTTTGAATTTTGATTTTTCTCAATCCAACAGCGTTGTTTTTGAAATGGGTAAGTAGGCAGAGAAATTTTATGATACTGATAATCTTGATAAAAATTAATCCAATTAATATCTATTCCTCTTAGATACAATTGAGCTAAACCATCTAAAATAATTTGTTCGTCATTTATTTCTGGACGTAAACTAGGAAGCAATAATGTCGAATCTGAATTGTGTAAAAGCTCACCAGTCATTCCTAGTAAGGTTGGTTTTGCACCACATTCAATTAATACTTGATAACCAGCTTGATTTAAAGTTTCAATACTTTTAGTAAATTGTACTGTTTGTAAGATATGAGCGCACCAATACTCAGAAGTGGCTATTTCAGAAGTGGCTATTTTTCCTGTTAGGTTAGAAATAAGATTGATTTGAGGAGAAGTATAATTAATTTCTCTAGCAAATCGTTCAAATTCAGTTAAAATTGGTTGCATTAAAGAAGAATGAAAGGCATGAGATACATTTAATTGTTTGGTTTTAATTCCTTCAGCTTCTAATTTAGATATAACTGTTTCAATAGCTGATTTTTTTCCTGATATAACAATACTATGATTTCCATTAATTGCTGCAATACTAATTTCTGTTTCAAATCCTACTAGGGCTTTTTTTACAACCTCTTCGGTCGCTAAAATAGATACCATTATTCCATTTTGAGGTAATTTTTGCATTAATTTACCTCTAGTAGCAACTAATTTTAAAGCATCTTCTAAACTAAATACTCCTGCCAAACAAGCTGCTACATATTCCCCCAAACTATGACCTAAAACTGCATCGGGTTTGATTCCCCAAGATATCCATAATTGTGCCAGAGAGTATGCGATCGCAAATAATGTTGGTTGAGTATATTGGGTTTGATTTATATCCTGTAAAGACGTTTCATGGAACGTCTCTAAATCATCGGGATAAATTATTGATAATAATGGTTGATCTAAATAGGGTTGTAAAATTTCTGCACAGCGATCTAATGTCTGACGAAATAGAGGTTGAGTTTGATATAATTTCTTACCCATATTAAGATATTGTGAACCTTGTCCAGTGAATAAAAAAGCAATTTTTGGACGAGATTTAGTAGTAACAAATGATTCTGTTGCTGTTAAATAGTTTTGAAGTTTATCTATTAATTGAGGAATAGTTTCAGCAGTTACTGCCAAACGACAATTAAAATGACTTCTTCCTGTATTTGCTGTGTAACAAATATCTTCTAAAGATAAATTGGGATGAAATTGAAGGAAATTAATATATTGTTGGGTTAATTCTTTTAATGCAGATTGATTTTTTGCCGATAGAGTTAATAAATTAATCGGATATTGTTGTAGATACCTTCCATGGAACGTATCTACAGGATAGAATAAAAATTCTTCTAAAATAACGTGAGCGTTTGTACCACCAATTCCTAAAGAGTTAATACCAGCACGACGGGGATAATCAGTTTTATTCCATTGTTTTAAAACCGTATTAACATAAAATGGACTGTTGACGAAATCGATCTGAGGATTAGGAGTGTCAAAATGTAGACTAGGGGGAATCTTTTGATGATACAGACATAAAACTGTTTTGATAAACCCTACTATTCCCGAAGCTATTTGTAAGTGTCCCACATTAGTTTTGACCGAACCTATGGCACAAAATCTTTTTTTATTTGTATCCAAACTAAATGCTTGAGAAAGTCCCGCAAGTTCGATCGGATCTCCTAGAATAGTTCCCGTACCATGTGCTTCAATATAACTAATAGATTCTGTAGCAATACCTGAAACAGCGATCGCTTCTGCTACAGCTTTTGCTTGTCCTTCACTATTAGGTGCAAAATAACCTACTTTTGTGCCACCATCATTATTAATCGCCGAACCCTTAATTACAGCATAAATGCGATCGCGATCTGTGATAGCATTGCTTAAGGGTTTTAAAACTACTACCCCAACACCACTACCAAAAATAGTACCACTTGCTTGGGCATCAAAAGCACGGCAATGTCCATCGGGAGAAAGAATCATTCCTTCTTGATAAAGATAACCGACTTTTTGAGGTACGTGAAGGGAAACCCCACCAGCTAATGCCATATCGCATTCGCCATTGATTAAACTTTGACAAGCGAGATGAATAGCAACTAAAGAAGTTGAACAGGCAGTTTGAACATTAACCGATGCTCCTGTAAGATTGAGTTTATAAGATACCCTGGTCGTGAGATAATCTTTATCGTTGGCAACCGTCGCTTGGAAACCACCCATAGAAGTGAGAGTAAACACATCCAAGTCTTCGTTGTCATCTAACTGGTTGCGGTTGGGATAAATATTGTTGAGTAAATAAGTGTTAGTAGCTGCACCAGCATATAAACTAATTACACCTGGATAAGTAAGAGGATCGCATCCTGCATCTTCCAGACTTGACCAAGCACATTCTAATAATAGACGTTGTTGTGGATCGATCAGTTGTGCTTCTTTGGGAGAGTAACCAAAAAATTCGGCATCAAAATATTCTATGTCTTCAATAATTGGACTCGCTTTGACATAATTAGGATGATTAATTAAATTAGGATTTATTCCCGAAGCTGCAATTTCTTCATTTGAAAAAAAGGTAATTGACTCTACACCATCACATAAATTCTGCCAAAATTCTGCTATATTTTTTGCGCCAGGAAAACGACAAGACATTCCAATGACGGCAATATCAGTACTCGTTTGTTTGCGTCTTGATTTAATCTTTACCTCAGTTTTCGTTTGACTTAAATATTCTGCTAGTTTCTCAATTGTTGGATATTGAAATAAAGTTACTGCTGATAAGGATTGCTGGGGATAATTCTGGATCTTATTTAAGACTTGCATCAGAAGGATCGAGTTACCTCCCAACTCAAAGAAATTATCCTTAATACCAACAGTTTTTAGAATTAATACTTCCTGCCAAATTGCAACCAACTGCTGTTCTAATTCATTCCGAGGTAAAACGCGATCGCTTTTATTCTGCTCTTCAATTAAAGTTTTTATTTTCTTAATAATGTCATCAAATTTCCCAGTTTGAAAATCTTGAACTAACTGTTGACGTTGAATTTTGCCTATCGAAGTTTTGGGAATGAGCGATTTTTGTACTGGAATTAAATAAGTAGGATTAATATTAATTTTATTAACAACTACTTGACGGATTTTTTTTATACAATTGACAAGGAAACTGTCTTCAAAAGAAGTAGGATGAAAAAAAATACTTAATTTTTCTGTATTATCTTCTTTACTTCTCACTCCACAAGCAGCCGTGTAAGAAACTTCTACCTCTTTCAATTCTTCAACCACTGCTTCAATTTCATGGTTATAGTAATTAAAACTATTAATGACAATTACATCTTTTTGACGACCAGTAATAGTTAACTTACCGTTATGAATAAAAGCTAAATCTCCTGTATTAAACCAAGCATCTTCAGTAAAAATTTCTTGATTTAAATCAGGCAATCCATAATAACCAACAGTAACCGTTGCGCCTTTTACTTGTAATAAACCAATTTCTTCTTCTACTAATATTTGATGCTCTTGATTAACAATCCGAATAGATACCCCAGGAATAGGAAAACCTAGATCGATAAATTCTTCCTCATTCGTTGTAGATTCCAACGAAAAACTGTCAGAATGAACAATACCAGAACAAGTTTCTGACATTCCATAACCAGGACTAACCACATTAGACTTTAATCCATAAGAAGCTAATAATTTTAAAAACTTCCTCGTCGTTTTTCCGACTACAGCTTCCGCACCATTTCCCATCCAACGCAAACAAGATAAATCCCACTTATCCTGTTTAATTTCCGTCAGACAATCATTAATTAAACCATAACCAAAATTAGGTGACCAAGTAACAGTAACCCGATATTTATTAATAATATCTAACCACTGAAGAGGATTTTTTAAAACAAGTTCGTTGGCGACATGAATTTGCTGACAACCTAGATATACCTGCGTCAGGTGAAACATTACTAAACTAGCAACGTGTTCTAGTGGCATCCAATTAAGAGTAATATCATCCTGAGATAACTTATTTACCGTCGCCATGCCAAACATACTCGACAACAAATTGCCATGACTAAGCATTACTCCTTTAGGTTTTCCCGTACTCCCAGAAGTAAACAAAATCAAAGCTAAATCTTCAGGTTGACTGCAATAATAATTACTGTCTCTTTCTCCTTGTAATAAATCTTCTACCGTAACCGATTGAAAATTCTTTAAATTAGTTTCAGCAGCAAAAGCATCAATAACACCGCTTAAATTCCGATCTGTAACTACCAAACAAGGTTGTAACGATAATTTCTCCCCTTCTCCCTGTCTCCTCGTCTCCTCTCCCCAAACCAACTCCCAAACATAACGCAGAAGATTCGCCTTACCATTGTCAGTTGTGTAACTAGGTGCAACCGCCAGAGGTACAGGAATAAACCCCCCTAAAATACATCCCCAGAAAACCGCTAAAAAATCTCGTCCCTGGTGTAGCTGTAAAATAACTTTAGCTTGAGGTTTTAAACCTAATTTTCTTAAATTAAACAGAATAGTTTCTGCTTGGGTGAGTAACTCTTCATAAGATTGCCAATCTTCAACACCATCCTGCTGAATGTAAAAAATACCCTTCTGTTTAACTGGAGATTGTTGAAAGAAATTTTTTTTCTCCTCCTCTCCTTCTCCTCCTCTCCTCATCTTCCTTCCTGCTACTTGTTGCAGAAGATTAGGTAAAGTAACAGACATCAAACTACCAGGTAACGATGCGCCATCGGCACACGCTATTTTTTTCCTCACACCCATAAGTTGCTTCCTTTTCAATACCCTGCTTGGATACTGGGTATTTTTATAACACCTTATTTAAAACAAATCCAAATTAATTATCGAGTTTGAGTTGGGGGTGTCTAAAATTACAGTTAGAACATTATTAAAATCTTCAAAGAAGTAAGCTAAAACACATTATTAATCAATTAATCTCCATAGAATTGAATGTTTAGCTTCAAAACTTTGAAATTTTCGCTACAGTCATAATATAGCGGTTCTTTTGCTCGCTTAAACACAAGCAAGACTTGAGTTTTTGTTAATTGTAAGGTGAGGTTTACTCACTGAGTCTAAGAATTGCTAGAAATTTGAATTTAGAGAGCTAAAAAATTCGTGAATACTTCCATAGTTGAACTAGTAGATAATCTACCCACTGACAATTTAACCGTAAAAGTTCTCAACGCACTAGACTATATAGTGCCAGGCAAGTGGGAAAACTTAGTTGGGTTTGATAACACCATTAGTGCAATTACAGGAGAAACAAAAAATAAAAAAATCGCTAAGATACGCGATCGCGCTATTGATTTATATAATGATAAACAACAGGGATATCAAACTGCTATTTGGCTTTATCGCACTGTAGATGCTACAGACAAAGCGGTGGCAGCAGCAGCTTTAGCTGATAAAATCGGCGATGCTTTTCGTTTTATTCCTTTTTTAGATAAACTAACTCCTAAAGCGGATTTGGTTCAAAGTGTTGATTTGAGAATCAAACTGGTAGCTGAATTAATTGCCTATAGTAAACTAAATGGCATTACCCTCAACCCAAGTAAGTTTGTGGCTTCTGTAAGAGAGAATTATCAAAAAGAAGCTTTAATGAGAATGGTAGCTTTAGTTTGTATCGATGGAGTACTTCCTCTTGGTACAAATTTCGTTCCTAAAGTAAGAAATGATTTAGAAAATAGAGATAATTTAGCTCAAGATCCCGCTTTTAATGCAGTGAGTCAGTTTATTCCTACTTCCGATAAACGAAGTTTTATTAATGAAAGTTTTAATACTACAGGAGATTGGATGACTAACTTAATCTCTTCTGCTGGAATAACTCGTGAATCTCTTGCCAACCGAATGAGGGGTTTTGTCAATGTGGCTGACGATAAGTTAGATTATTTAGCAGCGTTTTTAGATGGAGCGACTAATTATTTTGAACATACTGGCATTCAAACCGTTGCTCGTACTTTAATCAATCGCGCTTATCGAGAAGTAAATTAAATAGTCTAGATGCGACACAAAAAACTGATAAATGGTGTAGGGACAATTCATGAATTGTCTCTACTGATCACTGATATTGAAGTTCTGCTACTCTAGTAGTTTGATCACTCAACTCTGTATCTATGGAGAGGATCGAACTAACTATTTCTGATGAAACTTTACGAGATGGCGAACAGCAAGCAGGGGTTTTTTTTGACTTAGAAACAAAGGAAACTCTAGCTCATCTTATTGCTCAAACTGGAGTAGCTCAAATTGCGATTATGCCAGCAATTCATCCAACCGAAGAGCAGTTATTTACAAAATTAGTAGCTAAAAATAAAAGTAAGTACCTGATTGCTTCTACGATGATGGATCGTTTCTATATCGATCAATCTCAAGCTTGTGGTGCTAAACAAATCATCTTATTTCATGCTCTCTCGGATCGTCTTATGTTTCTTAGAGATGAAGAAATTCGTAATGATCCTCACTATTACCAAAAAACCATTGACGATGATATCCCTGCGGTAGTAATTGCCAAAATTCGCCAAAATGCGATCGCTCATATTTTAGCTCACTTACAATATGCCACGCAGTTAGGGTTAAAAATTTGTTTTGCTGCTGAAGATGCCAGTCGAGCAGATTTTGATTTTTTAGTTCAATGTATCAATACTTTTGCTCCCTACATCGAACAGTTTTTACTTTGTGACACCCTTGGCATTCTTACGCCAGAAAAAACTTATATTTGGCTGAGAGATTTATTAGAATATACTAAAAATGTGCCTTTAACTGTTCATTTCCACAACGATCTTGGTTTAGCTTTAGAAAACACGATCCAAGCAGTGATTGCAGGTGCGTCAGGTATTTCTGGAACTTTTGGCGGTATAGGGGAAAGAGCAGGAAACGTTGCTTTAGAACAAATCTTAAATGCTTTAAAAATTCGGATGGGTTGGGAAGTAGCAGGAATTAATTATGATGCTCTTGATTTGGTTAGTGAGCATTTAGAAAAATTAGGAGTTCGTGCTTATCCTCCTTACTCCAAAGGCGCACAACGCTACGAAACAGGAATTCATGTTCACTCAATCTTACGCGATCGCTCTAGCTATTCCATCTTTCCTGAGATTGAACCCGAAATTTGGTTTGGTAAATGTAGTGGTGCTAGTAACTTTCAATATTTGTTTGAAAAGTATTTAAATCAACCCTTACCACCAGAAAAATATGAATCATTGCGATCGCAAATAAAAGCTCTTGCAATTCAATATAAACGTTCTTTTTCTACTGAAGAAGTTATAGAGTTACTAGAGCAAAGAATTCTTCAAATTGAATATAGTAATTGAGCTTAAAAATAAAAGGGGTTGTGATTAATTTAAAAAGAGGTTTTACTTTGATTCACTTCCCCATAAAATTTCTTGCTTAAAACTAACTAGATTGATTAATGATTGTTTCTTTGCTCAAACTTAAAGCTCATTAACTTTATTACAAATTAGAGAGCAAATTTCTTCAGTTAGTTTCTGTAGCAGGAACAATATCTACATTAACCTTAACTGCATTAACGCCTCGAATTTCGTTAGCTAGAGGTTCAATTTTATTATATTCATCCTGACTTGGAACTGTACCTGCAACTACAACTGTACCGTTTTCTGCTTCAACTCTTAGTTGAGAACGAGGAATATTAGCTTCTAACTTAGCTCTAACTTGACTTTCAAGATCGGAGTCATCTCTAACATTTTGATTGCCCGCTATATCATTACGTTGTTCACGCGCCCGAATATCTGAGTTGAGTTGATCTCGACGAACTTCGCTAACACCGTCTTCTTTAGTTTCTTGGACTCTCTCAGGATTGTTTACATTGCCACCTGTGGTATCAGGTGCGTCACTACTAGTTCTTGCTCCATCACAAGCAACCGCACCAAACATTAAAACACTACCTAATAATAAAGCACTAAGTTTTTTCATTTTTTTCTCCGAAAGCTTATTTTAATTAATCAAGTATGTGAGGATAAGTGATTAACAGTCCCAAGCTATTTTTGTTAAGGTTTATCGCAATTCTTAAAGTAGTGAGATACAAACTTGTTTGTTTAAAAGCAGAAGTAAAATGCATCTAAGTAAATCGAGGAACGCTATAAATCAATTAGCTAGGGTTTGAAGTTCACAATTTAATATTGATTGAAGATACTCAAATCTTCATTTTTCTACCTTGATGGGGTTAGCAATACCAACCCCTGATCGAGATAGTTTTTGGTTAAAGTTTTTACAGGTCTTTATCAATAATGGGTCGACCATCAACATCAACTTCTAACTCTTCACGGCGAATAGTTTTTGTAGTATTGACAGTATCCTGTTCAACTTCTTTACGAATACTTACTTCTTCACGAACAAAGGCTTGTTTTTGAATGTCTGCTGTTTCTTCGTAAACGTCTACCCGTGCTACTTCTCCTTCTGAGAAATTAACCTGATTGGGATTGACTGGTTGAACACTACTAGGATTACTATTGCGTTCGATGATTACTCTTTCTTTTTCAACGGGAACAGAAACATTAGCTACTTCAGATTCAACTGTTTTGCCAACGGAAATTTCACCAGTTTTCTCACGCTCTTTGTTAACTACCAAACGTTCTTCGTACAATTTGACGTTTTCTAAATTGTCTGGTCGCGTTACTCCAGTAGTATTAGTTACAGTAGGCTCGCTTACCCTGGTTTCTCTGTTAACTACAGGATTAGGTGTATTAGCGACTACAGACTCACCTACTCTAGGTTCAATTCCAGTGATAGGATTAGGGGTACTAGTAACTACAGACTCACCTACTCTAGGTTCAATTCCACTAACAGTATTAGGAGTACTAGTAACTACAGACTCACCTACTCTAGGTTCAATTCCACTAACAGTATTAGGAGTACTAGCAACTACAGATTGATTTACTCCGGTTTCAATGCCACTGACAGGACGAGCAACATTGGTATTAGTTGCTTGTGGTGTAGGTGCTGTTGAATTATACATTTCTAATTCTTCAACTCCGTGACGACGCATAATTGCTTCAGCGTGTCCAATCTCGCCTTCTGGAGCATTAACCATTACTAAAAAGCTACCACCAGCAACGCGATCGCTATACATTTTGGCTCTTTCTTCAGGAATACCTAAACCAATCAAAGCTCCTACTAATCCACCAGCAGCAGCACCAATACCAGCACCTGCTAAAGTAGTTGCGATCGCAGTAGCTTCTGCACCTGCTAGAAGAATTGGTCCGATTCCAGGGATAGCTAATAATCCTAAACCTACTAATAAACCAGTGATTCCACCTAAAGTACCACCAGTTAATGCACCAGCAGCAGCACCTTCATCTGCTTTATTACCTACATCTCTGGTTGTTTCTGTTCCAGCGATCGGATTGGTATCTTTAGCGATGACAGAAACTCTGTCCATATTAAAACCGCTATCTCTCAAATCGCGAACTGCTGCTTCAGCTTCATCTCGACTATAAAACAAACCAACAATACGTTTGTACACACCATGATCTGAATAGGAATTTCTCATTAATACTCTCCTAACATAAAAAGAAATATAATTGCGAGCTTTTGTGCTGGTGTGAGGCGATGCCACTTACTTTAGCAAGAAGCCCTTAATTTCTTTCCCTATTGTTATTAATTTGCTCGCAAAAGTTATCTGTCTTTGGAAGTATTAATTAAAAAGTTCAATGAGTTGTTTTAAATCCATATAAAACTAGCTTTTTCTTATACTTAAATGTAATCAGCTATTTTAAATAAATCATCATAAGGATAGATGTCAATAAATCTTAGTTTTTATACATTGATATAAGTATAAGTAAGGCAAGTAAAAATCGTACATTTAACGATTAATACTTTTATAAATAACCAATTATATTTTAAATAATATTAAGAAGGAATCAAACAACTATTGTTAATTCCTTCTATTTGTTTTTAAGATATTGATTGGAACTTATTGCATATAAAACATCGGAATCATCTAAGTTCAATAAATTTAAGTAACTTTTTCCGCAAAAAGCACTTGAAATGTAAAAACTATACTTAGAAAAAACTCCCACTAAAACCAATCAAGAAGCTTAGAAGTGGGAGAATTTATTTATTAATCTTGATTAAGACAAAATTTCTTTACCAACTGCACGATATTTAGACCATCCCAAATGCGATCGCGGATCGGGAAAATCTTTGACAATCACACCACGACTAGGAGATCTTTCAAAAGCAACTAAACGTGGTATGTCTGCTTTAAACAAAGGTAGTTTACTTTCTTCTAGAAATTTTCTAGCTTCTCTGCCATTGATCGTACGAGAATCTACTTGAGTTAACAGAACCTTGTAATTGATCTTTAATGGTTCGAGTAACTCTACTGCTTTGAGCGTGGTATCTAAATCGAGGTGATTGGGAGTAGTTGGCAAAATTAGTAAATCGCATCCCTGCGCTAAGTCTTCTAACTCCTCTGGTTCTGGTCTAGCTTGAGTATCGATTACTATATGAGTATATTTAGTAATTAATCCTGTAGAACCAGCTTGAGAAGCTACATAAAAAGGTAATTTATCCTCCTTTGACCAAACTAAAGCAGACCTATTTTTGTCCGCATCTATTAGTAGGGTGGGTGCTAAGGTTTGAAAATAAGCAGCTAAGTGAATCGCTGTTGTAGTTTTACCTACCCCTCCCTTTAAAGCTGTAATCGCAATAATCATCGGCTGCTGACCCAATATTTGGTAGTAGTAGTTTACCTGTAAGAAGGTTCGAGTTGACTAAACAATGTTGCAATTATGTAAAATATCTGTTACATTTATTTACATAAGTTCATAAAGTATAAGAACAAATATCTTTACTTATTATTCCAACCTTAAGCTTTCTTGCTGATAGCAAGACTATATGGTAGCTTTGGTATCTCGCGTCAACATTGATTTCTCCTGAATTGTGCCTCGGTGAGTTCCGAGGTTTTTTTTATATAGGATTAAGAACTCGAACTACAGTTCCCTCTGGGGGTAAATCCGTCGGTTTAATGGCAATACTATCAGTATTTAATTTACTTACTGGCAATTCTTTAGTTAAGGCTAAGAATTCGTCTACTGCAACCAAATCACAACTTTCTTGATCGGCAGCAGTCGTTAGATATTGAGTAGGAATAACCACTTTGGGTTTTAAAACTCCTACTGCTTCTTTAGCTTCTTGAGCATTATAAGCTTTTTCTCCACCACCGACAGGCACAAACAGCACATCTGGACTACCCATCAAAATTTTGGCTTCTAAACTGATTGGTGCTGCTGCCCCACCTAAATGCAAAAGATTGACTCCACTTTGAGTCCAACGCCAAGCAATATTATTCCCAAAACGTCTACCACCTTCGCGGTCGTGAGGAATACTGATTCCTTGAAATTTAAGCCCATTAATTTGATAATCTCCTGGTTCAGTTAAAATCCTGGGATTACCTGGAAGATTTTCTACTGCCCCTTCGTCGAGTAAAAAGCTACTTACTAAAACCAAATCTGCTTCTACTTTGGGAACAGAATAACCTGCGGTACAACCAAGAGGACGGAAAGGATTAACTAAAACTCTCAAACCATTACCAGTAAATAAAAAACAAGTATGTCCTAAAAATTTGATCGTTACTGCTTCGCTGCTGGTTTGAGCGGTCGAACCTTGCCAAGAGGATGCCAAAATTGTTCCAAAACCGGTTAGTAAAGTAGCTCCACCATAGCGCATTAACTGTCGCCGTTTCATAGTCATTGTCTCTGATAACCTAAATATCTGTAACTATCTAATCTCAAATTGCTAAATTTCTGCTACGAATAAGTTTATGTACGGATTTGGCACTGCCAAATTTCTCCCCACGATTTGTAGCAAACAAAAACAAATTGATATAACTCATTACGTACTTAATGCCATCACAAATTGCGCTGCGGACAGCTTCGCTGCGCCGAAGGCGACCGCGCTAGATTGTGACAGCAATTTAATTGGATACGCGCTCAAGAGATTTCAAAAAATTACCTAATAGCTGTTTGCCAGAATTAGTTAAAATACTCTCTGGATGAAATTGGACTCCTTCGATGTGAGGATAGTTCCGATGACGAACACCCATAATTGTGCCATCTTCTACCCAGGCAGTAATCTCTAAAGTCTCAGGAATAGTTTCCTTTTCAATAACTAAACTATGATAACGGGTAGCTGTAAAAGGTGATTTTAAGCCAGCAAATACGCCTGTGTTGTGGTGATAAATTTCTGAAGTTTTGCCATGCATTAAAATCGGGGCTGAGACAATTTTGCCACCAAATACTTGACCAATACTTTGATGTCCTAAACAAACTCCCAAAATTGGTAATTTTGCTCCTAATTTTTCGATCAGTTGAAGCGAGATACCTGCATCTTCAGGACGACCGGGACCTGGAGAGATAACGATTCCATCAGGATTTAAGGCAATAATTTTTTCTATGTCAATTTGGTCATTGCGATAAACTTGAATCTCGGCAGCGACTGGAAAATCTTGAGCTAATTCACCAAGATATTGCACTAAGTTATAAGTAAAACTATCGTAATTATCAATAACTATAATCAAATGTAATTCTCCTTCAGGAAATTGAGAGAATCAATCTCAATAGAGGGGGAAGCAAAATAAAACTTGCTACTAGTACGGCTGCGATCGCAGAAATAAATACAGCACCAGCAGCACAATCTTTAGCAATTTTAGCTAGTTCGTGATAAGTTTGCTTAACGGTGAGGTCTACCACTGATTCGATCGCAGTGTTTAGTAATTCTAAGACCATTACGCTGGCACAAGTAAGGGTAATTACAGACATTTCTACAGCCGTTATTTGTAGAAAAAGACCCAAGCTAATTGCCAGAGTCCCGATGATTGTATGAATCCGAAAATTTCTTTGGGTTAGAAACGCGTAACGAACACCTGCGATCGCATATTTAAAACTTAAGAAAAGATTGGGAGCTACCTGCCACGCGAGATTACGGAGGTCTTTGGATTGAGAAGTAGAAACAATAGTTTTGGTCATAAAAAGAGATTTTGAATTGGAGACAAACAAGGCTAGCTTTTAGCTAATGATCAATTAAGTCATTTTTAATTAAGAAGTTTAATATATCTTTACCAAACCTGGTAGTGTTTGTGATTTTAACTCAGTATATTTTGATAATATGTTCATAAAAAACAGCTTATGCGCTCAATTTTAGGAGATGATTCCGACGGATTTCAGTAATTTTGCTTGTTGACTCAGCATCTGTTCTAGTCTTTGATCATCAGGATGATCCCAACCCAACAGGTGTAGTAAACCATGAGAAGCTAGCCAAGCTAGTTCAATAGTCAAAGAATGATTTTGCGATCGAGCTTGTTTGAGAGCGGTATCAACGGAGATCACAAGATCACCTAAATATAAAGGCTCGTTAAGTTCAGTTTTTGGTAAATCGACTTCTAAAGCAGCAAAAGCCAGAACATCTGTAGGTTGATCTTTTTGTCGATATTGTTGATTAAGAGCTTGAATTTCGCGATCGCTACAAAAACGAATACTTACTTCATAACTATGATCAGCAGGAAGAGTTGACTCTAGTTGTTTTAACCAAGTTTGAATCCATTGTTCCCAAGGAAGAGCAAGATTGTTTAATTCCTCGCCTTCAAAGGCATTTTCGATATAAGTTTCTACAGTAAAATCGGTTTGAGGAATCATGCAATTATGGCTTAGTTAAATAAGAAAGACCAATTAACAAGGTAATCAAGCCAAAGGTAGTCAGAAAAAAGTGTTTGAGAGAAATACCGCGTTTACGTACCATATTACGCATAGCTAATTTAACATAGCTATCTTGCGGTTCTGGAGGTTGATTTGGTTCTGTAGAAGAGGAATTAGTCATGTGATTAAGGTTAATAATTTAGATTTTTGATTATCAAGCGATAATTTTTAAGAGACAGTTAAAATCTTACTGCACCAAAAGCATAACATTGCGCTAGTTAAAGGAACAGTAAAGTTGTCAATACCCCATTTAGAAAGAGTTTCAAGACTAGCAGCCCCCACAGCTACCAATAAAGCAATTAACCAAGTCTGCCAACAATTTCCCTGAACAAACAACAGAATAATACTAGTAACTAAATAACTAAATCCAACCATAGTTAGAGAACCTTCCCAACTTTTGGTAATACCTAATAGCTGATAAGTATGTTTCCCGTAGCGTTGACCAATAATGGCTGCCATGCCATCACCCCAAGCCATCACCAAAATACCAATCACAGTATATTCAGGATAGTCTTGCCAAAAAACAGCAGCTAAAATGCCAATACTAACAGCATAAAATAATGTTCCTAAGCTTTTTCTACCTACACTATTAATACTAGGCAAAATTGGCGTTACATAAGAAATTATAGCAATAATCGCTGCAATTATAGCAGCAGTAATAATTACCCAAGTTGAAAGATTGAGCCACCAAGCTAATAAAATCACATTACCGCTACCGATATGAACAACTTTTCTAGTAAGTTCGGGGTCATCATTTATAAAGCGGTTTAATCCTTCAGCTACAGTAACTAAAATTCCTAGATAAAGGAAAATAATAATCAAGGGATACCAAAGGGAGGAAATTGATTCACCTAAATAATTCATTTATCAACTGTGAATACTGGTTTATTATTTATTGTCGATGTTTTACTATTGCTCGCCTCAATTTATTTGATTTTGGTAACTTTGATGCTTAAAACTGCTTTACTTTGGCTAATTAAAATTTATCGTAGTTTGATTTCGCCTTTATTTCCCCCTAGTTGTCGCTTTCAACCTACTTGTTCTCAATATGCTTTAGAAGCGGTAGAAAAATTTGGCGTGTGGCGCGGTAGCTGGTTAGCAATTAAAAGAATTTCTCGTTGTCATCCTCTACATCCTGGTGGTTACGATCCTGTTCCTGCTTCGGATCAGCAAGAGCAAGAAAAAATTGTAGATTGAGAATAATACCCTTGTCGCTGATTCGGATCTTCTTGAAGTCTTTTGGTCTAGATTTGGTTTACAAGCAGATAAATGGTATTCCGTCGAAGTCCGTTTTTTAATCTCTTTACTTTCTTTTCTACTCTAAATATAACTATTGAGGCGAACTTTAGCTCATCTGTTAGCCTTATTTTCTCTGTTTGTTCTCGATTTATTTTTAATCTGAGTTTGGGTTTTGAATCAGACACCAGTAAATAAGTACTAATGACTGTTTGATAGGGAAGTCTAGATTATTCACTCTTCTCGAAGTTCAAAATTTTATGTTCGATTCGTCAATAAACAAATTTTGCAATTGTTACTGATTGAGACTGCATAAAAAAAGTTTTTCTAACGTACTCCTAAAACAAATAAAAAAATATTGAATTTATTTAATGCAAAACACAAAAAATAATTGTCGATCTTTATTTTAATAAAAAAAATAATAGGTTTATAAGCATCAATTTATATAAATACTACTAAAAATAATTAAACTAAATTGTATTTAACTAAAAATTAAAATGTCTAAAAATTTAAAATTACTCTATTTACAATAATTATGTAAGTATTTTATATCAATTTATTTAATGTTTTATTGATTAACCATATTGACTCGCGTTTTTTGTACGTGAGTTTTTTTGTTTTTAAAATATATTTTTTTATAAAAATGCTCTTGCTAAAAATATTTTTAATTACGATACTTTTTGATATTTTTTGATATTGTTGTTATCTCAAAAATAATTTAACTTTATAAATAACAAAAGAATTATTTTTTTTGGAAAAAACAGCAATTTTGTAACTTATTTAAAGAGAGAAAATTACCATGATTATTGTAATTAAACCTGGAACTTCCCCCCAAGAAATCGATCGCATTAACCAAGAATTATCTCGTCCTAATCTTAAAACTGAAACAAGTTTGGGCAAACATAAAGTAGTTATTGGTTTAGTTGGCGATACTAATGAATTAAATCCTGAACAAATTCAAGCAATTAGTCCTTGCGTTGAAAATGTATTACAAATTAAACAGCCTTTTAAACGAGCAAGTTTAGAATTTCGTCATGGAGAATACAGTGAGGTAGTTGTATCTACTCCTAATAGTGAGGTTGCTTTTGGTAAAAATGCTCCTTTAGTTAATGTAGCTGGTCCTTGTTCAGTAGAAAGTGAACAAATGATTTTAGATACAGCTTTTCAACTTAAAGCAGCAGGGGCGCAGTTTCTTAGAGGTGGTGCATACAAACCGAGAACTTCTCCTTACGATTTTCAAGGTCATGCTGAACTAGCTTTAGAATGGTTAGCTACTGCCCGTCAAGAGACTGGTTTGGGTATCATTACTGAAGTTATGGATGCTGCTGAACTAAATGCGATCGCAGAAGTTGCTGATGTGATCCAAGTCGGTGCGAGAAATATGCAAAACTTCTCCTTACTCAAAAAAGTAGGGGCAAAAGGAAAACCTGTTTTACTCAAACGTGGTATGTCTGCAACTATTCAAGAATGGTTAATGGCAGCAGAGTATATCTTAGCAGCAGGTAATCCTAATGTTATTCTCTGTGAAAGAGGAATTCGTACTTTTGACAAACAGTATACTCGTAACACTTTCGATATTTCTGTTATTCCAGTCTTAAGAGAACTAACTCATTTACCAATTATGCTCGATCCCAGTCATGCTACTGGTAAATCTCAATACGTTGCCTCCATGGCATTAGCTGCGATCGCAGCAGGAACAGATTCTCTGATGATTGAAGTTCATCCCAACCCTGCTAAAGCTCTTTCTGACGGCCCTCAATCTCTGACTCCTGAACAATTTTACCTGTTAATGGAAGAGATGAAAGTAATGGCGATGGCAGTTGGTCGTTCTTGGAAATCTGCTTCAGAATCGATGTTTTGCAACCTTTCTCATTATCAGCAATACGCAGCGATCGCTTAATTCAGTGAGCAGTTATCAGTCAACAGTTATCAGTTAACAGGTAACAAGTAATAGGTTTTAAATCTCCTGTCTCTTGCCTTCTGCCTTTTGACTTTTGACACTTTGTTCATCCAAATAAAAAGGCTAATGAGATACCAACTCATTAGCTACTCTACAAACATTTTTTGTTGAATTAACCATGATTATAGCATCTCAAACTCAAACTTTTACCAGCAAATTTCCTCATACTGCTTCAGATTCAGTGGTAATTGTGGGTGATAAGCCTTTAACAATTAAAAAAGTTGCTCAAGTTGCCCGTTATGGAGCAAAAGCACTTTTAACTACCAAAGAAGAAGTTTTGCAAAAAGTTAACTCATCTTGTGAATGGGTAGCCCAAGCAGTGGCATCGGGCGAACCTATTTATGGAGTAACTAGCGGTTTTGGTGGTATGGCAAATGTTGTTATTACTCCTGACTTAGCTAAAGAATTGCAAAATAACTTGATGCGTTATCACAAAGTTGGTGCAGGACAGAAATTGTCTTTAGCTGATGTACGTGCAGGAATGTTACTGAGGGCAAATTCTCACCTTCACGGTGCATCGGGTATTCGGTTAGAACTAATTCAACGCATCGAAACTTTTTTAAATGCTGGCGTTACTCCCCATGTCTGCGAATTTGGTTCAATTGGGGCTAGTGGGGATTTAACTCCTTTAGCTTATATTACTGGGGCATTAGTTGGGCTGAATGATTACTATACCGTTGACTTTAACGGGGAAGAAATGACTGCGCCCGAAGCTTTGAAACTTTTGGGACTAGAACCTTTAGAATTATTGCCCAAAGAAGGTTTGGCAATGATGAACGGTACAGCAGTGATGACTGGTATTGCTGCTAACTGTGTCTACGATGCGCAAAATCTGCTTGCCTTATCTTTAGGGGCGCACGCTTTAGCTTTACAAGGTTTGAATGGAACTAATCAATCTTTTCATCCTTTCATTCATCAGTGTAAACCTCATCCTGGTCAAATTTGGTCGGCACAACAAATGCTGGAATTGCTAGCGGGTTCTGCTTTAATTCGGGATGAATTAGATGGTTCTCATGACTATCGAGGTGAACAACCCATTCAAGATCGTTATTCTCTGCGTTGTCTACCTCAGTATACAGGACCGATCGCGGATGGAATTAGCGAAATTGCCAAACAAATTGAAATCGAAATTAATTCTGTCACTGATAACCCCTTAATCGATGTTGCAGGTAATGCTAGTTATCACGGTGGTAATTTTTTAGGACAATATATCGGCACTTCAATGGATCGCTTGCGTTACTACTTGGGGTTATTGGCGAAACATTTAGATGTCCAAATTGCCCTGCTAACCATGCCAGAGTTTAACAACGGTTTACCCGCCTCTTTAGTTGGTAATAGCGATCGCCCTGTCAATATGGGACTCAAAGGGTTACAAATTACAGGAAACTCCATCATGCCCCTGTTAACATTTTACGGCAATTCTCTTACTGATCGCTTTCCTACTCATGCCGAACAATTCAACCAAAATATTAACTCTCAAGGATTTGGTTCAGCTAACTTAACTCGTCGTTCGATTGAAATTTTCCAACAATATATCGCGATCGCGCTAATGTTTGGCGTGCAATCAGTTGACTTACGCACTAAGAAAATTGCTAATCATTACGATGCTTCTCAATGTCTCTCTCCTGCTACTCTTCAGTTGTATTTAGCTATTAAAGAAGTAGTTGGTAAAGCACCTTCCGAAGAACGTCCCTATATCTGGAACGACAACGAACAAGCATTAGACGAACACATTGCCTTAATTGCTGCTGATATTACCTCTGGTGGACGAATTGTGAAAGCAATTAATCAGGTTGTATCGATTTAAAGAAGAGGTAGTAGGTAATAAATAGGTAATAGGTAATAGGGATTAAGAATTATCTTCTTTCCCTACTTCTCCACCTCCCTAATTCTCTATTTTCTCCTCTCTGCGCCTCTGCGTCTCTGCGTGAAATATTTAATCAACTCTCAACTATTAGTAACTTTCAATTTTTCATTTTTGCCTTTTGACTTTCTATCATGAACATTACTGATCACATCGAACGTGCGAGTAAGCTTTTTCCCGACAAAACCGCCTTAATCTTTGAAGGAAAATCTTACACTTATCAAGAACTAAATCAATTAGCCAACCGCATGGCGAATGGTTTAAAACAACTAGGAGTAACTAAAAGCGATCGCGTTGCTCTTTTTCTACCCAATATTCCTGAATTTATTATTTCCTATCTGGGTATTCTTAAACTAGGTGCGATCGCTGTTTCTCTCAATGTGATGTTGAAAAGCAGTGAAGTAAGTTTTATTCTCAATGACTGCACTGCCAAGGTTTTGATTACTACTGAAGAATTAAGAGAACAGGTTTATAAACGCGAGATTCCTCAACTACAAACTATTTTGCTAGCCGAACAGCAAATTGGAAAGGGAATTAGTTTAGATCAGATTATTGCTAATGCTTCACCGAATGCTGAAGCGGTAGATTTAAATAAAAACGATCCTGCTGCGATTGTTTATACCTCTGGAACAACAGGTTTTCCTAAAGGTGCAACTCTTTCCCACGGCAATATTATTTCCAATATGGCAGCCCAAAATCGCTGTTGTAACATGACATCGGGCGATCGCATCTTACTTTACTTGCCTTTATTTCATTGTTTCGGACAAAATGCAGTTCTCAATGCAGGATTAAATGTCGGTGCAGCGATCGTTTTGCAAAGAAGATTTAAACCAGAACAAGTCTTAGACGCAATCTTAAAGGAAAAAATCACCATGTTTTTTGGTGTGCCGACAGTATTTATCAAACTGCTAAATCTCAATCCTTCAGTATTAGCCAATGTGCGTTATTTCTTCTCTGCTGCTGCACCGATGCCGGTAGAAATTGCCCAAAAATGGCAGGAACAATACGGCATTGTCATTCATGAAGGCTACGGTTTAACTGAAACTTCTCCCTGTGCTTGTTACAACCACAATTCAAACTATAAATTTGGTTCAATTGGCACTCCCATCGACGATGTTGAGATGAAAATTGTTGATACCGAAGGAAGAGAAGTATCCCCAGGAGAAATAGGAGAAATTGCGATCAAAGGATCTAATGTGATGTTGGGTTATTGGAATCGTCCCTTAGAAACTGCCAAAGTTCTGAAAAATGGTTGGTTTCACAGTGGTGATATCGGTTCGATGGATCAAGATGGTTACTTCTACATTGTTGATCGCCTCAAAGACATGATCAATGTCTCTGGTTTCAAAGTCTATCCTGCCGAAGTAGAAAACGTTCTCTATCAACATCCAGCCGTTGCCGAAGCAGCAGTATATGGAATTCCCGATCCTTTTAAAGGTGAAACCGTCAACGCCAACATCGTTCTTAAATACGGTATTACCGAAACCGAAATGGCTGCTTTCTGTGCCGAGAGAATTGCCACCTACAAAGTTCCTAAATGCTTTAAATTCGTCAATTCTATTCCCAAAAACCCCACAGGCAAAATACTCAAACGAATGCTGCGTGAAGAACAAATTACCGTTATGGCTTCTTAATTCAGTTATCAGGAAACAAGTAATTACTAATTACTAATAGGTAATAACGCTTTAAATCCTTTGCCTCCTCTCTTACTTCTCTGCGCCTTTGCGAGAGAAAAAAAGATCAAACTCAACCATATCAAACCACAAATCATGAAACTCCAACAAAAAACTACTAAACCACTAATTTCTACTGAAACCTCCTCTGGTTCTTCGATTTTTGCCCCTTCTCAATCATCCCAAGATACTAATCCCACCCAACCTACAGTAACCCAAGCCTTAGTCGAACTCTTAGAAGAATTCGGAGTAAAATCTGCCTTTGGTGTATCTGGCGGTGGTATTGGTCCAATGTGGGCAACCCTAGAACACAGTCTGATTAAAGTGTTGCACTTTCGCCATGAAGCTGGTGCTGCTTTTGCTGCGGTAGAATCTTACTTTGCCACTAATCGTCCGACGGTTGTTTTTACGACTACAGGACCCGGAATTACCAATGCTTTAACAGGACTTTTAGCTGCTAGAGGAGACGGGGCAAAAGTAATTTTTCTTTCCGCTTCGACTTCAGCAGTAAGTAGGGGAAGGGCTGCTTGTCAAGAAACAAGTACTTATAATATGCCCAGTAGTGGATTATTTACCTCTGGTCCTTTATTTCACTATGCAACCACCGTTGAAAGTAGCGAACAACTACCAGAAGTAGCTCTCCGTCTGGCTTTAGGACTGGCACAACCAGAAGGATTTGTAGCCCATGTTAGCATTCCTACAGCAATTCAAACTAGTTTATTGAACGCACCTTTAGCACCAGTAAAATTTTCTCGTTCCCTTCCTACTGCGGGAGAAGATGCGATCGCAGAATGTATCAGATTACTTTCTCAGAAACCTTTTGCTATTTGGGTTGGTTTTGGAGCAAGAAATGCGGCTACAGAAATCAAACAATTAGCAGAAAGAACTGGTGCTGCGGTGATGTGTTCTCCCCGTGCTAAAGGTATCTTTCCCGAATCTCATCCTCAGTATTTGGGAGTGACAGGTTTTAGCGGTCATGAAACGGTACTAAATTACATGGAATCCCAACGTCCCGATTATATTTTAGTGTTGGGAACGCGCTTAGGTGAACCGACTTCTTTTTGGAGTCCAGCAATGTTACCTAATCAAGGATTTATTCATGTAGATATCGATCCAGAAGTACCTGGTACTGCCTATCCTACTGCTAATACTTTTGCCATTCATTCGGAAATTAAGGTATTTGTTAAAAATTTACTGCGATATTTTCCTTCTACATCCTGTAAGGGCAATTCGCGAATTGCCCCTACCACCCGACAATCTTCTTATGGGCAAATACCATTCGCCCCTACATCCCTCGTTCGTCCAGAAATCCTGATGGATGCGATCCAAAAGGTAATCGTAGAAGGTAGCGATGCGATTGTCATGGCGGAGGCTGGTAATTCCTTTGCTTGGGCTACTCATCACTTAAAATTTGACCAACCCTATCGTTATCGGATCAGTACTGGTGTAGGAGCAATGGGACACGCTGCTACGGGGGTTGTGGGTGCTGCATTAGGCTGGCATGATAAAGCAATTGCGATCGCTGGTGATGGGGCAATGTTGATGAATAGCGAAATCAATACTGCCGTTAAATACGAAGCCCCAGCAGTTTGGATTGTTCTCAATGATGCCCGCTACAATATGTGCGATCAAGGTATGAATTTGCAAGGTTTGAAAGGGATAGATGCCCATATTCCCCCAGCAGATTTTGTCAAAATTGCCCAAGGTATGGGTGCAGATGGTATTCGGGTTGAAAAAGAATCCGACTTAGAAGCCGCTTTAGCCAAAGCTATGGCTGCAACTATACCTTTTGTAGTCGATGTCATTATCGATCCAACTTTTCCCTCACCAATTGCAGGTAGAGTCAAGAGTTTGATGAAACAAGGCGCGAAATAACAGTTATCAGTGAGCAGTTATCAGTCAACAGTTTTTTAGTTATCAATTATATGAGATAGAACAAAGAATGCTACGAATAAATCATTACTGCAGCCTGACTTTTAACTAATTCATATTATGAGTACAACCAATAGTTTAGTTTATGCCAAAGCTTATCAGTTTGCTATCAGGATTGTTAATGCTTATAAACATCTAACTGAAGAAAAGAAGGAGTTTGTTTTATCCAAGCAGCTTTTGAAAAGTGGTACTTCGATTGGAGCAAATATTGCAGAAGCCAATGGAGCAATATCAAAAGCAGAATTTAAAGCAAAAATGTCAATAGCTTATAAAGAAACTTTGGAAACAAAATACTGGATATCTCTTTTAAAAGATACAGGATATATCTCAGAAAAAGCTTTTGAAAGTCTTTATCTAGATGCCGATGAAATTGGCAAAATGCTTTTTACCATTATCCAAAATACTCAACCCAATCACTGATGACTGATAACTGATAACTGTTAACTGAAAATACTCAACCCAATCACTGATGACTGATAACTGATAACTGTTAACTGAAAATACTCAACCCAATCACTGATGACTGATAACTGATAACTGTTAACTGAAAATACTCAACCCAATCACTGATGACTGATAACTGATAACTGTTAACTGAAAATACTCAACCCAATCACTGATGACTGATAACTGTTAACTGAAAATACCCTAATTATTCCCGATTGATTTTTAAATTGAATTTTAAATTCCAGGAGATTTATTGTGAACTTATTACCCGTTGGAATTCGTTCTCTTGCCGTTAGTTTTCCCAGCATTATCCGCACTAACGATTATTACAGAGAAAATTATCCCGAATTAGTAGCTCAAGCAGAGCAAAAAACCTTATCTAAAGTCTTTTCTACCACAAATTCTGATTCTAGCAATGAATTTGATCGAGAAATGCTGCCTTATCTAGCCGATCCGTTTCGAGGTACGGTAGAAAGAAGAGTATTTGCTCCTGGTGAATCGGCTTTAACTATTTCTTATCAAGCAGCCAAAGATGCGATCGCAGCAGCTAAGTTAACGGCTGAAGATATCGATCTGATGTTGGTTGGTACAATTTTCACCGATCAATTAGGGCCTGGTAATGCAGCTTTCTTAGCAGAAAAACTTGGTTTACAAGGTGCAGCTTGGAATTTGGAATCGACTTGTTCGAGTGCGGTAGCTGCTTTGCAAACTGCTTCAGCAATGGTTCAAACCCGACAGTATCATAATGTTTTAGTGGTTATCTGTACTAACTACTCTCCCTTAACCGATCCTCAAGATACTCTTTCCTTTTTATCGGGTGATGGTGCAGGGGCATTTGTCGTTAGTCAGTTGAAACCTAATCAAGGGGTTTTAGGAACGAAAATTCTCAATACTGCTTGTACTTGCAATACTTTTTACAACGAATTAGTTATGGATGCTGAAGGTAAACCTCACATTTATATTCGTGCTGCGAAAGGTACAGGTAAAATTCTCAGCGACACTGCTACGGAATTTCTCAAAAAATGCTGTGATGGTGCTGTTAAGGCTGCTGGTGTAACTCTCAAAGATATCGATTTCTTTGCTTTCAATACTCCTACTGCTTGGTATGCCGATGTTTGTGCCAGGGCATTAGGAATTAGTAAAGAACACACTATTAATCTTAACCATCTTTACGCCAATATCGGCCCTACTTTTCCGCTAGCCAATCTCTATCACGGGGTGGAATCAGGCAAAATCAGGGAAAATGACTTGGTTTTAGTCTATACCATCGGTTCTGTCTCTAATGCTGGTGCTTGTGTCATGCGATGGGGTGACGTTTCTATCAGTTATCAGTCATCAGTTAATAGTAAACAGGTTGCAATTGTTAGGTAAAAACGATGAAAACTAACCCATCCCAAACAATTGAACAAACTTTAACTACAGGTAGCATTCGCTCTCATTTAATTAAATTGAGCATACCAATGTTCTGGGGAATGTTGACTGTTGTAGCTTTAAACCTGACTGATACTTATTTTGTTGCTCAACTGGGAACTAAACAATTAGCAGCGATGAGTTTTATTTTTCCTGTATTTGCTACTTTAGCAGGTTTAGCAATGGGTTTGGGTAATGGGGCAAGTGCGGTTATAGCTCGTGCGATTGGGGAAGGAGACAAATATAAAATTAAGCGATTAATTACCGATACTCTGGCTTTATCTATTTTAATCTCTATCGAAGGTTAAAGAAGTAAAAGAATCTTGGCAAGAAGTTTTACACATTGGTATTCCTGCTGCTGCCACTAATGCCATTTCCCCAATTGCGATCTCGCGAAGCGAGGCACTGCGTGATCGCAATTATTACCAGTATGGTTGCTACCTATGGGGCGGAAGCTGTGGCTGGTTTTGGCATTGCCTCTCGGACGAATCTTTGGCTCTAATTGCTTTTATTGCTCTATCTGCTAGCGTTACGCCCTTAGTAGGTCAAAATTGGGGTGCTGGAAAATTAAAGCGGGTTAATCAGTCTTTTTATTGGAGTGTCATATTTTGTCTCATTTGGGGAATTTCAGAAATCATTAAAAAATCTAACAAATCAATTATTCAACTATTACATCAACATGAATCAACTAACCTTTTTACAACATCGCCCTAGTTATCGATCTCAAACCGTTTCCTGGAGGGTTCGTGGACTTAGAGGTGCAACCACTGTAACAGAAAACTCTTCAGTCGCGATCGCAGAAGCTGTGAGAGAATTATTTGATGTCCTTCACAGCAAAAATCAATTAGATACCGATCAAGTTGTCAGTGTAGTTTTCTCTGTCACTAAAGATTTAAATGCGATCTTTCCTGCTTCAGTAGTTCGTCATCGTCCAGGATGGGATTTAGTTCCTCTCTTAGATGTACAGCAGATGGATGTTCCAGATAGTTTACCTAGATGTATTCGGGTGCTAATTCAATTCAATACGCCTTTGCCTCAAACTGCTTTGCAACCCGTTTATTTAAGAGATGCTGCCTTATTACGTCCCGATTTGGCGATCGCGCATTAATCGTAGGGGGTATTCACGAATAGCCCCTACCCAAATTATTAATTAACAGTAATTAGGTAATCAATCATGATCAAACAATATATTAAAGAAATCAATGCAGAATTAATTCAATTATTAGGAAAAAAAATCGATCTTTTACGGGGCGTACAAGCCCCTGCGTCGAACGCAGGGGTCAGCCCCTTACAAGAAATAAAAAGCAATGATGATAATGAGTCAGATATTCCTTCCATTTTAAATCAAGCTGGTGTTCCTCAATTTGTTTGGCAAAATTTAGTAATTAATTGTCAAGCAGCAGTCAAAAGTAGATTACCAACTAATCTTCAAGCAAAACCGCGACGGGTTACGATTATTGGTGGAGGCGGAATGATGGGCAGCTTTTTTGCTCAAAAACTATCCGCAGCAGGACATCAAGTAACCATTCTCGGACATGATGATTGGGATAAAGCAGAAGAATTATTAAATGACAGAGATTTAGTGTTAATCTGCGTACCCATTGAATATACAACTGAAGTAATTCAAAAAACCGTTAAATATCTTTCACCTAATACAGCTTTAGCCGATCTTACCAGCATTAAAACTCCTGCGTTAAAAACCATGCTGGAATACCATTCGGGGGCAGTAATTGGTTTACATCCCATGTTTGGTAAGGTGCAATCCTTTTTATCGCAAAAAGTTGTAGTTTGTTCGGGACGTAGAGATGAAGAATTTCAATGGTTGCTAAAACTAATCGAAGCAGACGGAGGGGAATTAATTCATTCTACTGCCGAGGAACACGATCGCATGATGGTGGCAGTCCAAGCTATTCGTCAGTTTACTACTTTTAGTCTGGGGGTTTTTCTTGCAGAACAAGAATTAGATGCCCGTCGCAGTTTAGATTTTGCTAGTCCTCCTTATCGTTTGCAACTGGGAATGATTAGTCGCTTGTTAACTCAGTCTGCACCAATGGTAATCGATATTATGCTCGCTACGACCGAATCTCGTCAGGCAATTGGTAAATTAGCTGCTACTTATGCCCGATTAGCAAAACTAGTAAAAGAAAGCAGAAGAGAAGAGTTAATTGCCGAATTTGGCGCAATTCAAGCCTATTTAGTTCCCCAAATGGATTGTTGTCTGACAGAAAGTCATCATGTCATCAATGCATTGAGTAATTTTTTAAATGGGAAGAGACAGGAAACAGAGAACGTAGGGGCGAACCGCGGTTCGCCCCTACAGAAGGAAGAAGGTAGGAGGCAGAAGGCAGAAGCTAGTGTTTTTTGAGTTTTTGCAGCGTATAAACTAGAATTCCTTGCATTCTATCGGTATTTCTCAATAAAGGGTCAAGAAATTTATCTTCTGTTAATTCTACTCTTTTGGCAATTGATAACTGATAACTGATAACTGAAATATCTTCTGCCTCTTTCATAAAATCATTTCTAATTAATAACTCTACAAACAATGAACAAACAACTTATAGATATAGAAGCTACACAGCTTAATAATGAAACTGTTAATCCTTTTGTTGAAGAAACAATTCCCACTCAACAAATAACTCAGTTAAAAGTATCTTCAGAGAAATCGCCATCGGAACAATTAATTGAAGCTTTACTAACCTATCCTGATCGCGCCATTGATATTTTAGAAGCTAACGAAGAATTAATTAATTCTGAATTAGTAGAACAAATGGAATTGGCAGCCGTCCAAATGAAAGCTAAGGGTTCAACTGATGCAGCTAATTTTCTTAAAAATATAGCCTCTCAAATCAAAAAGGCTTTAGCTGTATGCGAATTCCGTGAAGCTAATGAAGAATCTTTATCAGCTTATCATCATTTAATTGAGGTTTTACTTACCTATCCCAACCAAACTAGCAAAATTTTGGCTACTAATAAAAAGCTGCTTGATGCTGGATTATTTCAAGTTATGGAACAAATGGCAATGCAGATGTCAACCAATGGTTCTGAAAAAGCAGCAGTTTTTTTACAAGATTTGGCAGATCAATTACAAGAAGCTGGTTATCATCAGTTACCAGCAGCACAAACAAAACGTAACTGGAAATTATGGTTTGGGGGTGCAGTTGTCTTGCTATCAGGTTTGTCAATCTTATTAATTAATCCTTTTGCTGCTAAAACTCCACCTTCTCAAGAAAGCACTTTAAATTCGGTAGTATCTTCAGATAATGCTTTACCTTTCAAAACTGTTGCTTTAGAAGCGGTAGATTCCTATCAAGTATCTCGTAATTATACTGGAACGATCGCAGCTAATCGCAGTAGTGAATTGGGTTTTGAACGGAATGGTAAATTACTTTCAATCGATGTTGATGAGGGGCAAAAGGTTGAAACAGGTACGATTTTAGCCACTCTTGATCGCAGTTCTTTAGAAGTACAACGACAACAATTATTAGCCGAGCGATCGCAAGGAGAGGCTCAACTGCGGGAAATGCAAGCGGGTTCTCGCCCTGAAACGATTGCTGCTGCTCGTGCCAAACTAGATCAAGCTCAAGCTCAATTAGATCAAATGGAAGCAGGTTCGCGTGCTGAAACGATTGCTGCCTCTCGTGCCACGGTAACAGAATTAGAAAAACAATTAGAATTAGCTCAAAGCAAACGCGATCGCCGAAAGGGATTGTATCAACAGGGGGCAATCTCTCGGGAACAGTATGAAGAGGTAGACACAGAAGTTAATGCCCAACAAGCACGTCTCGATCAAGCTAAAAGTCAGTTAGATGAAATCCTTGCTGGTACTCGTCCCGAGGAAATTGAAGCTCAACAGGCAAAAGTTGCTGAAACCCAAAGTCAATTAGATGAATTACTTGCTGGGACTCGTCCCGAACAAATTGACGCTCAACAAGCTGCGATCGCGCAAATCGATGCTCAAATAGCCAGTTTAGATATCGACCTCAATAAAAGTACTCTTAAAGCCCCCTTTGCTGGAACTATTGGGGCGATTAACCTTAATGAAGGCACAGCAGTTTCTGCTGGTCAGGGAGTGATTCGTTTGGTAGAAAATGGAGATATTGAAGCTCATATTGGTGTTCCTGTGGCAGAAGTTGCCCAAATTAAAACTGGTAGTACTCAATCTCTCAAAATTGGCGAAAAAATCTATCAAGCTAAAGTATCTTCAGTTTTACCCGAAGTAGATTCTGCGACTCGCACTCGAACAGTTGTCCTGAAATTAGAAGGTATAGCTGCAAACGAGATTTCTCCAGGACAAACAGCCAATTTAGCCTTAGATCAAACTGTAGCTACCTCTGGCTATTGGTTGCCCAATACTGCATTAGTTTCTGGGGTTAGGGGTTTGTGGTCTTGTTATGTTATCGGTGAACCTATTCAAAATAATATTTACCGCGTTGCCAGAAAAGATGTAGAAGTTTTATACACAGAAGGAGAAAGAGTTTTAGTTAGGGGAACTCTGCAAAAAAGCGATCGCGTTATTGTTAGTGGGACTAATCGTCTTGCACCTGGTCAATTGGTTAGTGTCATTGGTGATTAGTCATTGGTTGATTGTAACCAGCTTAATTTTTAGTCTTAAGTATTACTTACCCTAATCTCTTGACTATCAATTGTGAGGGTAGTAACAGAAAAACGCAATCCTATTTGGCGAAGTATTTTATCAATAGTTGCAATTTGCGGATTACCTGATTCCGAAAGAGATTTGTAAAGACTTTCTCTTCCTACACCAGCTATTTCAGCAGTTTTTGTCATGCCTTCTGTGGCGCGAATCACATTTTGCAATGCTACTAAAAATGACTGTATTCCATTTTCTTCAAGGGCAGCTTCTAAATATTCTTTGACAAACTCAGGATCTCTAAACTCATTACTGAAAACTTCGTCGAAACTGTTCAATTTCATCTTTGTACTTCTCCCATAGTTTTATTGCCTTATCGATAGAGAGTAATACCATTCTTCAAACGGAGAACGACCATTTTCTATCTCAAGGACTGTTATTTCTTGTGGGTCTACCATACTATCTTAATGTATCTTTAAAGATACGATAGGTCAAATTGTTGGCATTGATAACTGAAACTTTTCTCTTCTTCTTCTCGATCGCGATCAATAACTGTATTAATAACGAGGCAATTATTTCTAATAGATAACTGATGTTATTGCTCGATCCTCAAAATTATCTCCACGCCTAATTTATTCCACAAAACCAGTCGATAACTATCGCTCGCCAATGACAAAGGACAAAGAAATGACAAATCTTTTTTATCGCAATATTCGACTGCTAATTTTAACCATTATTGTAATTGTGGTTTGGGGACTTTCGGCTTTCTTTAGTTTGCCTCGTTTGGAAGACCCAGAACAAACTCCCCGTAATGCGGTAATTACAACTAGTTTTCCTGGTGCTAGTGCTGAAAGGGTAGAATCTTTAGTTACAGAAAAACTGGAACAGGAATTATTAGAAGTTGAAGAGATTGATAAGATTGAATCTACTTCTCGCCTGGGTTTTTCGACCATCAATGTGCAATTGAAAGATGAAATTGTTGAAGTCGATCCGATTTGGTCGAGAATCCGCGACCAAGTAAACGATGTTGTCCCTCAACTTCCTGCTGGTGCAGCTACACCTAATCTGGATGAGACGGAAATTCAAGCTAATGCCCTAATTATTGGTTTAACTTGGGAACTAGATTCACCACCTAATTATGCTATTTTACGTCGTTGGAGTGAAGAACTACAGGCTCGATTGCGATCGCTTGAAGGAACTAAGCAAGTAGAACTTTACGGTACTCCCACAGAAGAGATTACGGTTACTATTAGTCCCGAACGTTTAAATTCTTTAGGTTTAAATGTAGCTGATATTTCCCAACAAATTAAAAATAGTGATGCTAAAGTATCAGCCGGTCAATTACGTAGTGATAATAACGATCTTTTATTTGAGGTAACAGGAGAATTAGATTCTCTCAACCGTATTAATAATATTCCGATTCAGTTTGGTAGTACAGGACAATCAATTCGCTTGGGTGATCTTGCTGTAGTTAAAAAGGGAATTGTTGAACCTGCTAGTGAGTTGGCTTTAATTAATGGTAAACCTGGTATTGCGATCGGGGCAATGGTTCAGTCTAATCAACTTCTTGATCGTTGGGCAAAAGTTGCCTTTCTGACTCTAGATCAATTTAAAGCACAATTAGCTGATGGAGTTGGTTTACACATCCTGTTTAATCAAAGTGTTTATGTAGAAGCCCAATTAAGTCAAGTAATTAGTAACTTGATTACAGGAGGATTACTAGTTGTAGCTGTTACCTTCTTTATGATGGGTTGGAAATCCTCTTTAATTGTTGGTTCAGCTTTACCTTTAGCAACCTTAACTGTGTTTGGTTGTATGCAGGTTTTGGGAATTCCTCTTCATCAAACCTCAGTTACAGGAGTGATTATTGCATTGGGTTTATTGATTGATAACGCAATTATTGTTGTTGATGAAGTGCAACACTGTCTTAAAGAAGGGATTAAACCCGATCGCGCGATATCTAAAACTGTTTCTACCATAACCATACCTTTACTCGCTTCTACTGTAACTACAGTTCTCGCTTTTCTGCCGATTGTTTTAGCTCCAGGTGGTGGTGGGGAATTTTTGGGCGATTTGGGCATGACAGTTATTCTAGCAATTGTTAGCTCTTTAATTCTCTCTTTAACTATCATTCCTGCTTTGGTAGGGAGATTGAATTCCCGTAGAGGCGAATGGCATTCACCCCATCAAAAGCATTCGTCTAAACAACCTTGGTGGCAAGTTGGCTATTCTAATTCTCATCTAACTGAAATCTATCGCTGGAGTTTAGATAAAATTCTTGGAAAACCTTTATTAGGCATTGCTTTAACTTTAATTTTGCCAATCTCTGGTTTTTTGATTGCACCGCATTTAGAACAACAGTTCTTTCCGCCCACAGACCGCCAACAATTTTATCTTGAAATAGAATTACCTACCCAAACATCGATCGCAACTACTCAAACTACGGTAACAGAAGCCAGGCAAATCATTACCAAACGCCCTGAAGTAGTAGATGTTCATTGGTTTATGGGCAAGAGTGCGCCTTCATTTTATTACAATGTTGTGCGCGATCGCGAAAATTCTGCCAATTATGCCCAAGGAATGGTACAGGTTAAACCTGGTGTTAAATCTGGCTCTTTAATTCAAGGTTTACAAACAGAATTAGACCGTGCCTTTCCTCAAGCTCAAATTTTAGTGAGACAATTAGAACAAGGTCCTCCCTTTGGCGCACCAATTGAATTGCGTCTTTATGGTTCAGATTTAGATCGATTACAAGAATTAGGTAATCAGGCGCGGACTATTCTCTCTCAAGTGCCTAATGTCATTCAAACTAAAGCAGATTTAAGCGAAATACCTAAACTAGCCTTAAATATTAACGAAGAAGAAGCCAGAAGAGTAGGAATTGATAAAACTGCGATCGCACAACAGTTAGATTATTCTCTAGAAGGTGCGGTTGGTGGTTCGGTTTTGGAATTTACTGAAGAACTAGCAGTTAGAGTGCGCCTGGATCATGTAAACCGCTCTAATTTAACCGATATTTCTTCCCTTAATATCAATACTCCCAATGGTTCTATTCCTTTATCTGCCGTCGCTGAAGTGCAAATAGTTCCCGATCTAGCTGCGATCGCCAGACGTAATGGAGAAAGAGTGAATACTGTCAAAGGATATATTAGTGCAGGAACTTTACCTGCTGAGGTTTTAGCCCAATTTCAACAACAACTAAAAAGTAATCATTTTCAACTGCCTGTAGGTTATCGCTATGAATATGGTGGCGAAGCAGATACTCGAGGTTCAGCGGTAGGTAATTTATTTTCTAGCATCGGAATACTATTAATTTTAATGGTAGCAACTCTCGTCCTGACCTTTAACTCTTTCAAACTCGCAGCCGTCATTGCTGTAATCGCCGTTTTATCAGTAGGATTAGGATTTGGTTCTCTTTGGTTATTTAGTTATCCCTTCGGTTTTACTGCGATTCTTGGCACTATTGCTTTAGTTGGAATAGCTGTCAATGATTCAATTGTTGTTTTGAGTGCTTTGGATGAAGATCCCCAAACCCGTACAGGCGGTCTCGGCAAAGCCGAGGCACTGCGTGATCGCTATGCAACCAGAGAAATAGTAGTTCGTTCTACTCGTCATATCATTTCCACTACTGTTACTACTGTGGTTGGTTTTATTCCCTTAGTTTTAGACCCTAGTGGTTTTTGGCCACCGCTTGCCATTACCATCGTTTGTGGGTTAGGAGGAGCTACTTTAATGGCATTATATTTTATTCCCTGCATTTATCTCCTGATTTGTCGTTATCCCAACCCTTTACTACTTTTACCAGCAGCAGCGCAAGTAGTGGGGTTATTGCCACCTAGCAAACCTAGTTCTAGTAAATTATTACCAGGAAGTAGCGATCGCGGTAGTCGAGTCAAACAAAACCATCAACGCTATTTACCCAAAAATGTAGCTCAGAAAAAAGGCAGAAAAAATTTAGCTTTAAAAGCTAGTAAATTTCCTTTGATCAATAAAATTAAGTCCGATTGAACAACATTTCGGTAAACTCATTCTAAGTACTCTTAAGGGAAACACCCAAACAGTTTATCTAACTTGATCTATCATCAAGGAACAAAAAGTGATTTTGAACTTGCGATCGCATTTAATAACTAAAATCAGTACAATAAAAGATTAGAGCTATTTTCAATATTTAATGATGTTGACTTGCACTTTGTTTAACTTAACCTACGCCTATCATAAAATTTAAACCTTTTCTTCCACAGAAGAATTGGCATAAAGTTCTTTAATCATACGGGGATAAAGAATCAAAAAATAACCCCACCATAAACCAATTAAAATAGCTAAGATTAACGTGAGCCATAGTATTTTAGTTAAAACCCAACAAACACTTACTAAACTAATCCCCGTCAAGATAATTGACCAAGGTTGACACCACCAAGGCTTATAATTCCAAATGTTAAATGAATTATTTTTTGATTGAGAATTCAATTTCAACTAATCCTAACTAAGTACAAAATTTTATATGGATTTGGCTTATATAAATACTTCATATTCAAGATTAGCATGATTTAAAAAAAACATAATTTTAACTAGATATCAATTAACTAAACCATTCTGCTCCGCCTGGTAATTGAACTAACTGCTGATCGATTTCATTAGGTAAATCTTTAACAGTATGTATATAAGTTAAATCTAGTAATTTTTGACTAATATTTATTAATTCATCGCGTTGAATTTGTGCTGATATTTGTGCGGGTTTTAAACCGCCGTTCAAGACTTCTACACTAACAGGACGAATAGCCACCTCAATGGCTTCTTCTAAATAAGGTAACCATTCAGCTTGCTTAATATAATAAGACTTTTTATTGTCTTTAAGATTAAGTTTTTTAATTTGAATAATTGAATCAGATATAGAAGCTATCCAAGAATTTGTTAAGCGTTTTTCGAGTTGATTTTTAATTAAATGAATCAGTAAGCGAACTAAAAAGGATTCAATATTGCGTAAAATTGCCTGTTTACCCATTCCTTCTAGTTCATCAATAATATCTAATGCATCTTGATAGCGTCCTTCAACTATACTCTGTTTGAGATCGATTAATTCTTGAACCATTATGTTAGTTTGATAAATTAAAATTGGTCACAACACTTTTTCTTGCTTCTATTTTAAGAATTATACGATCGCGCGTACTTGGACACGGATTTTTTTGAGCAACTAAGTCTAGTGAGTGCGTCGAAGACTAGCTGATTTTTTACGGGACACGGAATTATTATCCCTCAGATTAAGTTAAATTTGGAGCAGATATCTATTTTTTTACATTTGAGGATGTTTAATGATTCTTAAAATTACTAATTGCTTGGGAAATTGCTCTAGCTGTCGTTAAAATACTTGAATGCTAAAAAGATTATCTAAAATTCACCAAAAATTTAGTCCCGAAAAACTCAAGATTATTAGTAATATAGGTTGGTTGGTTTCCGAGCGAATCTTCGGGATGGTGATCAACTTTGTGGTAGTTATTTATGTAGTTAGATATTTAGGTTCGGCGAACTTTGGAAAACTAAGCTATTGTATTAGCTTTGTGGGTTTATTTGAGGCGATCGCGAAATTAGGACTAGATGATATTGTAGTTCGTAACTTAGTACGAGAAAAAGAATATACGAATATTATTCTCGGTTCATCCTTTATTTTAAAATTAATTGGTTCGTTGGTTGCTTGCAGTTTGATTTTTATTAGTAGTTTAAGTTTTAATAATGACTGGCAAACTCAACTGATGACTTTAATTATTGCATTGGGTTTAGTTTTTACTTCTTTTGATGTGATTGATTACTGGTTTCAATCTCAAGTTCAATCAGGAGCGATCGCAATTGTCAGAAGTGGACAATTAATTTTAAATTCTTTAGCTAAATTAATTTTTGTAATTTGGCAATTTCCCTTGATTGCTTTTGCTTGGTTAATACTAATAGACTACCTAGGTAAAGCGATCGCTAGAATTTGGGTATATTGGCGACATCATTATTCTCTGTTTGATTGGCGGTTTAATTGGTCACAAGCAAGAAGATTACTGAAAGATTCTTCTCCTCTAATTTTATCTGGGGTAATGGTTGCGATTTACATGAAAATCGATCAAGTCATGTTGGGTAATCTTGCTAACGATCAAGCGGTAGGAAATTATGCTGCTGCGGTAAGATTTTCGGAAATTTGGTATTTTATTCCAATTGCAATTTGTTCTTCGGTTTATCCTGCCATTATTCAAGCTAAACAAAGAAGTGAGCAAGAATACTATTCTAAATTACAACAATTATATGATTTGATGGTTTGGATAGCGTTAGCAATTGCTGTTCCTATGACTTTTGTGGCAAAACCTTTAATGATTAGATTACTCGGCGCAGAATATGCTGAAGCAGGAGAAATTTTAGCGTGGCACATTTGGGCAGGAGTTTTCGTCTTTTTGGGCGTCGCTCGCAGCAAATGGTTAATGGTAGAAAATTTTACAGTATTTAGTTTTGCGACTACCAGTATTGGTGCATTAACTAACGTAATCTTAAATTTTCTCTTCATTCCTACTTATCAAGGCAATGGTGCTGCGATCGCGACAGTAATTTCTTATGCTGTTGCTGCCTATTTTGCTTGTATTTTTTATCCCCCAATGTTTAAAACTGGTTGGATGTTAACCAAAGCTCTTTTTATCCCCCTCAGATTTCGCCAAAATTTAGTTTATTTTCAGGCAATCAAAACTAAGTTATTATAATTTAATTTTTACACTTAAAAATATGAATTTCGCCGAACAACTTACTTATTGGTATGCTCGAATTTTTGCTAAACCTCAATATATTAAATTAAATAGATTATTGTTTACGTTGGGTTCAAAAGGACTGGGTTTGCGTAACTATCAGGATTTATCAATTACTGGTGAATTATCTTTCTTGAAAAAATATTTGATTCAGCGTCAAAATCCTATCGTATTTGATGTTGGCGCGAATCGAGGTAAATATAGTTTGATTTGTCAACAATTAAATCCTAACTCAAAAATATTTTGTTTTGAACCTCATCCTCAAAATTTCTCTTTCTTAAAAGAGCAAATAAAATCCTCAAATATTGTTGTGTTGAATCAAGCTTTATCAGAACAACCAGGCAAACTATTTCTTTATGATTATAAAAATAATAATGGCTCTACCCATGCCACTTTATATGAAAATGTAATTGAAACTCTTCATGGTTCAGAAAGTACTGCTGTAGAAGTTGAAGTTTCTACTATTGATACAGTAATTAAAAATTATAATCTTGATAAAATCGATTTGCTAAAAATAGATGTTGAAGGACATGAATTAAAAGTATTAACTGGAGCTAAAGAAGCAATTCAACAGGGAAAAATTGAGGCAATTCAATTTGAATTCACTCATATCAATGTTATTTCTAGAGTATTCATGAAAGATTTTATCGAGCTTTTGGGAGAAAATTATAATTTTTATCGGTTGTTACCCACAGGTTTATTACCATTAGGTCAATATAATCCAATTACTCACGAAATTTTTATCTATCAAAATATTATTTGTCTCAAAAAAGATTGTAATTAATTTTGATTATAATGATCATCTTACCTAAGTTATCAGTTATCAGTTACTAATTATGAGGGATGAATAATCAACCATTAACATAAGCGAAGCGCACTACCGTAGGTCTCAAAAATCAACCATTTACTCAATATAAAAACACAGAGTGAAAAAGTTTATTTTAAATATTGAATGCGGTATTACCAACCTTCAATTCGCAAAATTTTATTTTTAAATAACTGATAACCATAACCAAAAAAATGAGCTAAAGGCATGGTTAAGATGACAATTCCAGTATAAAACCAGCGAACTAGTAAAGATGGTATTTGTTCTGATTTTCCTCGCCAAATCTCAGTAGCAAATCGCTCTTTTAACTTCCAATTAACACGTAAACTTTCAATCAAAGGAATCAATAAACCAGCTAAAATTATTTCCCGAATATGTAAATTTAAGTCGGAAAAAGCTAAATCTAATAATAATAATAAAATTAAAGTTAAAATAAATAAAAAAGGTAATTTACCTCGAAGTTGCATTTGCTCTGGATGTTTGACACTAGTAAGATAGCGTCCTCTACCATATTTAAAATATTGTATCCATAATGATTTCCAAGTTTTTCTCGGATAATACCACACTTTAATATCCGAACTTACATAGATAGCTTCGGGATTTTTACTCAGTAGTTTTTGATTTAATTCTGCATCTTGGTTAGTAATTTGAGATGTGTCAAAAACATTAATCTCATTTAAGTTAGAGTTATTATCTACTGCTAGTAATGCTTTACGCCAAAAACATCCTAGATAAACAGTATCCGCATAACCGTCATAATTAATATTTCTATATTTTGCACCACCATTGCCTAAAATACTATTAGCAGCCAGAGCTACTCCTGCTTGAAAAGCACCAGCAGCAACAAAACGCTGTGCGCCACCAGCGTTGTCAGCTTTAGTTTCTAGTAAAGCTTTGACGCATTTTTCTACATAATCAGAAGCATATTCACAATGAGCATCGGCACGCAAAAAAATATCTCCTTTGGCTTTTTGTAAGATTATATTGAGAGCGTGTGATTGAATTTTATGGGGATTAATTATTAGTTTGACTCGTGAGTCGAATAATGAAATTTGTTTAACTATTTCCTGAGTGCGATCGCTACTGTTGCCATCGGCAATTATAATTTCGATTAATCTGGGATATTGACTAGCCAAAAATTTTTGAACAACTTTTTCTATATAAGCTTCTTCGTTATAAGCAGGAATAGCAATTGTTACTGAAGGCAAATCATTGGCAAACGAGTCAGTTGAAATAACCATAAATTACAATTTTTTAGTGGTTGAGATTTAATGGTTGTCTCTAATTAACTACAAAAGTTTTTAAAATCATAACAGCCAAAATAGCTAAAAGTTATACTGATTCTTGACAAATAATTTTTCTTGGTCATCCTCTAAATTAAATGTCGTTGTAAAGATTGACGCATCACATCTACGGGGACAGGTTGCTGTAACCAAATTTCTAACGCTGCTACACCCTGTTGTACCAACATTTCCAACCCATCAATTATAATTGCACCTTGTTTTTGAGCGAGTTGTAGAAATTTAGTGGGATTAGGAGTGTAAATTAAATCGTACACGATCGCGTCTGATGATAATTTTTTGAACAATTGGGCATCGATAGGAGATTGTTCTACTTGGGGATACATTCCAATGGGGGTTGTATTGATTAACAATTCTGCTGCTGGTAGTAATGCGTTCAATCCTTCCCAATAATGAATTTTTAATTTTTTAATAATTTCACGATTATCTTGCCAACTTTGATAAAACTGAGCCATTTTATCTTTATTGCGTCCTACTATGTGTATTTCTTGACAGCCAAGTTGAATTAATCCAACAATTACTGCTCTAGCTGCACCACCATTACCCAAAATTACAGGTGTTACTTGATGCCAATTTCGTTCTAAATTCTGTAACGGAGCGACAAATCCTATCACATCAGTATTTGTTCCTTGCCAACCAACCTTAGTACGCCAAACGGTATTAACTGCACCGATCATCTCCGCTTCAGGAGTAACTTCACTTAATAAAGGTATAATTGCTTGCTTGTGAGGAATAGTAACACTAAAACCAATTAAATCAATGGTTGCGAATCCCGCGATCGCAATGGCTAAATTATTTGGTTTAACGGGAAAAGGAATATAAACATAATCAATGCCCATTTGTTCGATAGCAGCATTGTGCATGACGGGCGATAAAGAATGTTCAACTGGATCACCGATAATTCCGAGCAGTTTAGTTGCACCTGTAATTAAGACCATAAAATGTTGTGATGTAATCCTCTTTTTTAACAATAGCTTGCCAGGTAAGTCACTTGACTACTAAAAAATTGATGTCATTGCCAAGCGCGATCGCTTTTAACTAAACTAGAGTAAGAGCGATCGCCAATGTAGTTAGCAAAAATTATTCACCAGCAGGATTAACTTTATCTATTACTTCTAAACTACCGTCATCATTAACTTTCCAAACATCATAACTTCCTACCACATCACCATTAGCATCAATATCGACATTTCCACTAGCCCCTTGATAATTAATATCCTCGCCTTGACGGACTAATTCCATCGCCTGACAAGCATCAGTAACTTCGGTACCAGGTGCATTAGCTACATCAAGAATTTTGCTTTTAATACCTTCTCCTGTATTAGCATCAGCAGCTTCCGCAGCTAGCATCATTAATACGGTTGCATCCCAAGTATGAGGAACATAAGCAGTTATTTCTTTACCTGTTTTTTCTTTCCAAACAGTAGTAAAGTCAGCCAAAGCTTTTCCATCTGCCCCTGGTACTGTTCCTAAAGCCCCTGCAATAATCGATTTTCCGTCTCCTGTTTTACCAACTTGGCGCACAAAATCTTCTGAATAAACACCGTCTGTCAATAAAAGTGTTACCCCCTCGCTTAATCCCTGTTCAAATGCAGATTTAAGCAAAACACTACCAGTTTCCGAATATAAAACGGCTGCTACCGCGTCGGGTTTACCACCAAAAGCAGCTTTGGCTTCACTATCTAAAGTGGCTGCTTTAGGATCGTAACGAACAGGTTTGCTAGCATCGGTTATTTTTCCTCCAGATTTTTCAAAAGCTTGGACAAATTCTTTTTCAAATCCAACCCCATAATCATTATTGATTACAACTGTAGCTACGTTTTTAAATCCTTGTTTACTCGCTAAAACTGCTAAAGCTTGAGCTTGATAATTGTCGGGAGGTGCTGTCCGCGCCCAATAACCGTTAAATTCATCATTTTTTGCTCTCTCGGTAAAAACGGGGCTAGTACTACCAGGCGAGACTAACATTACTTGATTTCTTACAGCTACATCGACTGCTGCACTAGAAACACTACTAGCAAAAGAACCTACTACTCCAGCTACCCGATCTACTTCTGCTAATTTAGTCATCGCAGTACTACCTACACTAGGATCGGTTTGATCGTCTTCAGTAATCAAACTGACTGATTCTTGATTAACTCCACCACAAGCATTGATAGTATCAACAGCTAATTGTGCTGCGACTGGCATATTTTTGCCAATGGAAGATAAATCACCTGTAATTGGAACTAAAGTTCCTAGTTTTAATCCTTTACCACTAGTTTGACCCGTAGTTTGTCCAGTTTCTCCTCCAGAATTGGTATTTTGACAAGCAGTTGTTAAAGAACTTAGAGTGATTAAGACTAAAGTAAATCCAACCAAAGATTTGCAGCGATAGACTATATTCATTTTGTTGTTTTACTCCTCACAAGACTAATTGAGTTGACACAGATTGTAACCAAAATTTTTACTGATACTAAATTCGATTACTAAAGTACACTTATCGATTAGAAGACAAATTATTCTATCGGAGGGATAATTCATGAATTATTCCTCCGGAAAAACATAATAAAAATTCCCCCGACGCATCACACAATCAAGGGAATTAAGTAATTGATTAAACCGTAATTCAATGAATTAAGCTTGCCATTTTTGAGCAACTAATTCTGCCAAGTCAACAACTCGCTGAGAATAACCCCATTCATTGTCATACCAAGCAACAACTTTAACCATGTCACCATCCATAACTAAGGTTAAACTAGCATCAACAATTGAAGACTCATCAGTACCACGATAGTCACAGGAAACCAAAGGTAAATCATTATAACCAAGAATACCTTTTAATTCTCCTTCGGCTGCTCTTTTCAAAGCTTCATTAACTTCTTCGGTAATAGTTTTCTTCTCAACTTGAGCTACAAAATCAACTACAGAAACGTTGGGAGTAGGTACACGCAAAGCAATACCATTTAGTTTGCCTTTTAATGCTGGTAACACCAAAGCAACTGCTTTAGCAGCACCAGTAGAAGTAGGAACAATATTAATAGCTGCTGCTCTTGCTCTTCTCAAGTCGCGGTGACTAGCATCAAGAATACGTTGGTCACCAGTATAACTATGAGTAGTAGTCATCGTGCCTTTAATGATCCCAAAATTCTCGTGTAGCACTTTAACTACAGGTGCAAGACAGTTAGTAGTACAGCTAGCATTACTAACAATATTGTCTTTACCGTGTTCGTAATCTTTGTGGTTGACACCCATTACATAAGTACCGATACCACCACCTTTACCAGGAGCAGTAATTAAGACTTTTTTCGCTCCTGCTTCTAAATGTTTGGATGCGCCGGCTTCATCAACAAAAACACCAGTAGCTTCAATAATTAAATCTACTCCCCAATCTTTCCAGGGCAAGTTGAGAGGATTACGATCTGATACACATTTAATAGTTTTACCATTAACAATTATTGAATTAGCATCAGCTTCGATATCAACACCTTTAAGAACACCCAGCATAGAGTCGTATCTCAACAGATGGGCATTGGTTCTAGGATCGGAAGTATCATTGATCCCTACCAATTCTAATTGGCTATTTTCTCTTCCTAGCCAACATCTTACAAAGTTACGTCCAATACGTCCAAAGCCGTTAATCGCTACTCTAATCACTGCGTCTTGCCCTCTATTTTGTTAGATGAATAGATTAAAAGATTCTTAATATGACTCATCATATCGTAAAGTCTGAATAATTCAATACTGTAAATTTGATTGATTAATGTGACAGAAAACATCAACATTACCTAAAGTTATAAATTTATACTTAAAAATACTCACAACTTTGAAGTTTTGTTCTACGTTAAGAAATTTATTTATTTTTTGATGAGTGTTAACAAATCAAAGAGTTTTACTAATTTGCGACTAATTGCTTATACATAGACCAAAAAAATCTTGTTATCATAGCCCGTAATTATTGCGAGCAACGCGCTAACCACAGTTTTGGTGGTGTAAAAGGAGATTTAAGGGTGAACAAAGTAGATTTGAGTGGCAAACCATTTCATTTTATTGGTGTCGGCGGAATTGGAATGTCAGCTTTAGCTTATATTGTCGCTAAACGACAACTACCTGTATCTGGTTCAGATCTTCGAGCTAGTCATATTACTGAAAGACTTCAAAGTTTAGGAGTTCAAATTTTTACTTCTCAAACAGCAGCAAATTTAAACTTTTTTAAGTATCAAACTGAAGTAATTTGTCAAACTTCTTCAGTATTATTAGCAGGAAATATTCCAGAAACCAATTCAAATAATGCTGCTATTTCCGCTAGACATTCTCATCAAAATGAGAAAGCAAATTATTTACCTCAAGTTGTCTGTTCTACTGCGATTAATCCTAATAATCCTGAATATCAAGCTGCTCTAGAATTGGGTTGTCCGATTTTTCACCGTTCTGATCTTTTAGCTGCTTTAATTGCTGATTCTTATAGTATTGCAGTTTCGGGAACACATGGTAAAACTACTACCAGTAGTATGATTAGTTATATGCTCCTGAGAGCAGGTTTAGACCCTACTATTATCGTTGGGGGTGAAGTAGATGCGTGGGAAGGTAATGCTCGAATTGGGGAAAGTGAGTTTTTAGTAGCAGAAGCAGATGAATCTGATGGTTCTTTAGTGAAACATTCTCCTACTATTGGTATAGTTACTAATATTGAATTAGACCATCCCGATCATTATGAAAGTTTAGAAGAAGTAGTTCAAATTTTTCAAACTTTTGCTCGACAATGTGGAACTTTAATTGGTTGTTTTGATGATGAAGTAGTGCGTCACAATTTGCCAGTAGATATTAGTTATAGTCTTAATCCTGAAACCGAAGCAGATTATATAATAAAAGATATTTCTTATTATTATCAAGGATGTCAGGCTCAAGTTTGGGAACGAGGAAAATATTTAGGAGATTTACAGTTACAATTACTTGGAAAACACAATCTTAGTAATGCTTTAGCTGCCGTAGCAGTGGGGAGAAAATTAGGTTTAGAATTTCCTGTAATCGCCAAAGCTTTAGCTAGTTTTTCTGGAACAAAACGAAGATTTGAACATCGTGGTGAAGCTAATAATATTACTTTTATTGATGACTATGCTCACCATCCTAGTGAAATTAAAGCAACTCTAGATGCTGCTCGTTTAAAAATACAAGAAGATGCGAATAAACAGAGAGTAATAGCTGTTTTTCAACCTCATCGCTATAGTCGCAGCCAAACTTTTCTGCAAGAATTTGCAACTTCTTTTGGTGATGCAGATTTAGTTGTTGCTACAGATATTTATAGTGCAGGAGAAAAAAATCAAAGCGGAATTGAAGGTCAACAAGTAGCAGAAGCGATCGCACGAAATCACTCTCAAGTCTATTATCATCCTTCTTTGGATTCTTTAAGCAGTTTTCTGCATCAACAAATCTTGCAACCAGGTGATTTAGTAGTGTTTCTCGGTGCTGGTAACCTCAATCAAATTATTCCCCAAACCTTAATTCTCTATACTCAACCAGAAAATACTACCCAAAAGTAAAGCGATCGGTTACATTAGCGTTGAAGTTAAGGAACATTTTTTTATCCCCCTAGTCAGCCAAGGTTAAATAGTTCTGCTTCCATAAGTTGTCTTGACTTCGCCAAGAAGTGTCTGAGATTACGAAAATTTAAGTATAAATACTTAAAAAATCTCTTTTGTTTCTTGACCAAAGTTAAACCTGTTTCTGAACTAGCAATTACCATGAATTCAATTATCACTGATTTAATTCAAACTGAAGTCCCTCTAGCTAATCAAACTTCCTATCGAGTAGGAGGCAAAGCTCAGTGGTATACTGCACCAAGAAATTGGTCAGAACTAGAAGCTAGTTTTGAATGGTATCAAGCTCAAGATGTACCGTTAACTCTGTTAGGTGCAGGTTCAAACTTACTAATAAGCGATCGCGGAATTGAGGGTTTAGTGATTTCAACTCGGTACTTCCGTAATTACAACTTCGATGTAGAAACAGGACAACTAACAGCAGATGCAGGTGAACCTATTGCTAATTTAGCGTGGAAAGCAGCCAAACGAGGCTTAAAAGGATTGGAATGGGCAGTCGGTATTCCTGGCACAGTAGGCGGTGCTGTCGTGATGAATGCAGGGGCGCACAATCAATGTTTAGCCGACATTTTAGTCAAAACAACCGTTCTTGCTCCTGATGGTACAATCCAAGAATTGACCGTAGAAGATTTAGATTACGCTTACCGTACCTCAAACTTACAAGGGGATCGGCGGATGGTGTTGCGAGCGACATTACAACTGCAACCAGGTTTTACTAAAGCCGAAATCATGGACTTGTCTAACCGTAATTGGACACAACGTAAGACAACTCAACCCTATCATTTACCTAGCTGTGGTAGCGTATTTCGTAATCCTCAACCTCATGCAGCAGGTTGGCTAATCGAACAACTGGGTTTAAAAGGATATACAATCGGAGATGCTCAAATAGCCCATCGTCATGCCAATTTTATTCTTAATTGTGGTCAGGCAACAGCCAGTGATATCTTTCATTTAATTCGTTACATTCAAGAACAAGTAGAATATCATTGGTCAGTGTCTTTAGAACCAGAAGTTAAATTGATAGGAGAATTTTAAATCAATCCAAGTCTTCAACAGACATAATCGCTTTAAAACTATAATGATAGCTCAGTCGAATTTTTGTAGTTTAAACAATAAATAATCACAATATGGTAGGAAAAGGTTTTGGTCCCCTAGGTAAAATGAAAGAGCTTGCCGAAGCTTTTAAAAAAGCCCAAGAAGTTCAGCAAGGAGCGCAAAAACTCCAAGCAGAATTAGAACAAATGGAGATCGAGGGACAAAGTGACGATGGTTTAGTCAAAGTAGTTATGAGTGGCAATCAAGAACCTCGTCGCGTCGAAATTTCTCCTGATGCTGTGGCTAAAGGTGCAGAAGCTCTTTCCGAATTAGTCACAGTAGCAATGCAAGATGCTTACATCAAATCCACTGAAACAATGCGATCGCGCATGGAAGAATTAACCAATGGTTTAAATCTACCTGGAATGTAAACTAATTGGAGTTCTCATTACACCGCCGTTAGTAGGCGGTGCTTACTCTGTATTTTAACATAGGCGATCGCATCAAGCCAAGCTAAAGATAAATCAAAAATAAAATTTAGCTAATCAATTCAAACTCATCAACGATTGATTAGTTATTAGTAGTTAAAGTTGCTTGTTGCTGGCGGAGAAACTCTAATTTGGCATCGATATCCGCTAATTGGGGTTCTAGTTGTGTCATTACTTTATTTTTAGACATCTTGGCTTTTTGGGCTGTGGCTAAAGTTTCATTAACTAAACGTTCCCGATATTGTTCAAATTCAGCAATAACTTCTGCTATCTCTTCAGCAGTTACTTGATTGAATTCTGAGGCTTCAGTCATGATTGGTTATTTCCTAAAACTTAATCTTTATCAATCGATTTTAACGTGAGTTAGACTCCTTCAAAAATGTAGTCAATCGATAACTGTAGAGACGTAATATGTTACGTCTCTACTGATAACTGTTCATCCCTCTTCCCTAAATATTCTCCCTTGCTTTTTAGATTTGAAAAAAATCTATTATTACCTGCAAGGTAGTTATTTTGATGTTCAAATTCTTAACTCGATACAAATCATTGCTTAAATATGCATCTCTAAGTGCTGCTACCACAGCTACTATACTTACATTGACCCTAGCTAATTATTCTAATCATTTATTATTAGCCCAAACTTCCGCTTTACAAACAACCATTAGTGGTACATCCCAATCTCCCAACACTACAGGAACAGTAGTATTAACCGAGACAGCGGAGGGATTAAGAATTACTGGAACGATTGCTAATCTTACTCCTGGCGAACATGGATTTCATGTCCATGAATATGGAAGTTGTGGCAATGATGCAGATGATGCTGGTGGTCATTTTAATCCGGCTGGAGTACAACACGGACATTTACTTTCTCACGGTTTTGAACACGCTCATGGAGGAGATTTAGGAAATATTTATGCTGCTGAAGATGGTGTAGCTAAATTCGATCAAGTCTATCCTGGGTTAACTTTAGCTGATAGTTCTTATTCTGTGATGGGACGTTCTTTGGTGGTTCATGCCAACCCTGATGATTTTGCTACTCAACCGACAGGGAATTCTGGTGCCAGGATTGGTTGTGGTGTAATTGGAGGTGGTTAAACAGCAGGAGGCAGAAGTTGAGTTAATCATTTTGCACATATGTTTCCTAGTTGCTATTTAACTTAAAATTTGCTGGAAACTGATAATGTTAAACAGGATTGTTATTGCTCAACTTGAATTTGATTACTGGATCGATTATTTGAGGTTTGATTTTCTGGCATTTTTTCGCAAGCAATCAGTACAACTACCAGCATAAAAGTTGTGATGATGCGGTTGATAAATCCCCTTGAATGATAATTCGACATAGCCCATCTCCCAAATATCCCTATTTCTTAGGATGACGTTTGAAATTAGATCGGGTAAAAGACTTTGTTCCACCTTTTTGATTGTCACATTAATTTAATCTGAGTTAAAGAGATTTAAGGTTAGACCAGATTATTCGTTGAAAAGAGATGGTATATTTTGATAGTCTCTACCGAACTTTTGACGATCGCGTTATGAATCAGGCTGGCAACTCTAATTATCGAATTGAAAAGGATTCTATGGGAGAAAGACAAATCCCTGTGGATGCTTACTTCGGAATTCAGACGCTACGGGCAACAGAAAATTTTCCGATTAGTGGCATTAAACCTTTGTCTACTTATGTTGATGCTTGTTTATTAATTAAAAAAGCTACTGCGATCGCTAATGGAGAGTTAGGTTGTATTTCAACAGAGATTAGTCAAGCGATTGTTCAAGCTGCGGATGAAATTCTACAAGGCAAGTTACGCGAACAGTTTGTAGTCGATATTTATCAAGCTGGTGCGGGTACATCTCACCACATGAATGTTAATGAGGTGCTAGCTAATCGTGCTTTGGAGATTTTGGGAACAGAAAAGGGCAATTATCAAAAGGTGAATCCTAACGATCATGTTAATTATGGTCAATCTACTAACGATGTCATCCCTACAGCAATTAGGATTGGGAGTCTGTTGGCATTAGAACATAGTTTATATCCTGCCCTAACCGAAGCGATCGCAACTCTGAAACAAAAAGCTGATCAATTTCAAGATATAGTAAAATCTGGTCGCACCCATCTCCAAGATGCAGTACCAGTACGATTGGGAGAAGGATTTCGAGCTTGGGCGCACATTTTAAGCGATCACCACAAAAGAATTACTACCGCCGAACAAGATTTATATGCCCTTGGTTTGGGTGGTAGCGCAGCAGGAACGGGATTAAATACTCATCCCCAATATTGCGATCGCGTAGCTCAACTTCTTTCTGAGTTAGTTGGTAAACCTTTACGTCCTTCTCCTCACCTAATGGCAGCAATGCAGAGTATGAGTCCGTTTGTCAGTGTTTCTGGAGCGTTACGCAATTTAGCTCAAGATTTAGTCAAAATTTCCCACGATTTACGGCTGATGGATTCGGGTCCCAAAACTGGTTTTAAAGAAATCCAATTACCACCCGTTCAACCTGGTTCATCGATTATGCCAGGAAAATACAATCCTGTGATGGCAGAAATGACTTCAATGGTGTGCTTTCAAGTGATGGGTTACGACAGTGCGATCGCTCTAGCTGCCCAAGCGGGACAATTGGAATTAAATGTAATGATGCCCTTAATTGCTTACAATCTTATTCACAGCATCGAAATTTTGGGTAATACCATTGCAGTATTAAGTAAATTCTGTCTAGCTGATATTACGGCTAAACGCGATCGCTGTTTAGAATATGCCGAAGGAAGTTTAGCTTTAGTAACCGCCCTTAATCCTCATATTGGTTATCTTAATGCTGCTGCGATCGCCAAAGAATCTTTAGAAACTGGTAAATCCCTCAGAGAAATTGTCTTAGCAAAAGGATTAATGAATGAAGCAGAATTAGCCCAAGTATTAGACTTAGAAAAAATGAGTCAATTACCCCAAACAAATTAGTTGCCAAGTTTGGAATTAAAAGTAAACTTTTCCATTTGCGTTCAAACTATTTAGAATTAGAATAAATCCAGTAATTCTGAATGAATGACAGAAAAAAGAATTAGTGAGCTTTTTCGAGAAATAGCCGAATTAAAACGACGAATTTCCAAATTAGAATACGGGCAACATGAACTAGATACTGTTGTCGATCCTTCTGATTAGATAGGAGAAGCTTTTGAAAGAGTAGATCAAGATTTTGAAGAAATTAAGCAAGAAGTCAAGGAATGTAATCGTAAGCTTGACATTATTGTCAAACATTTAACTAGCGGTTCTCAGATTGATGAAAGACAGTTCATTTCCCTGGTATGAATGTTAATGGTTAATAGTTGATAGTCGATTGATAACTGATAACTGTTTATAGCTATAAATAAAATTTTTTCAATCTTTTTTTCTTGCTTTTGAGATTACGTTTATGCCAGCGTTTAATAAAATGAATACTTACAAAATAAGTAATAATTGCTAAGACAATTCCCACAACTAAACAACCAGCTAAAAGTGTTGCAGCAAAGCTAAAACCCAACTCCATAAAAGAAGAAAAAGAATCAAGATCTAAAGTTAACCCTGGTTGTTCTTCAAGACCTAACAGCAGTTTTCCCACTTTATAATTAAATATATATAGTGGAACATAAGTGAGAGGATTGCTAATCCAAGTTCCTGCTGCTGCTGCTATTTTACTACTACGTAAACAAGTAGCTAAAATTACGCCAATCACAGTTTGTAAACCAAAAAAAGGAAAACTTCCAGCAAAAACACCAACGGATAATCCTCTAGCAATTGATTCTGGTTTACCCCGTAGACGAGAAAGACGTAGATGAAAAAGACGAAAGTATTTAAACCACCAACTTCGTTGACGTTTAGACGAACGCACTAAATTGGTTGTTTTTGGCAAACAAATATTGGAGCTAGGCGAATTCCTTTTCGGGGTAAATTCACTCATTTAAAATATTCACAAATTAATTTTAATTTTTTAATATATTAAATACTACACAATAACTAAATCTTAATATCAATAAAATAAAACAAAATCTATCAAAATGTAGATTAACAGCCTAAATTAATCGTAAATTTGTCGTAATTATTCAGGTCAGAAACGATATATTGCTAATTGGTAATTAATTTAAGTTTAAAAATATGCGCTTCAAACCACCTATGACCATGATGGACTTTTTTCGCAAAAGTGAAGGTATTTGGTTTATAGAAAGAAATGTTCATCATTTTGATGTTGTGGCTAATGAATCAGGAGAATCTAATCTAATTGTCAAAGTTATTGAAAAAGAAGATCCACGAGTCAAAGAAGTATGTCAACTGCAAGGAATTGATCCTGCTAAAGCGATGGGAGGAGCAAGTTTTAATTGGTTAGCAACTACGGATGAAGATGAACCTAATCCTAATTATGCTGCTGTGGTGATCGATATTCCTGATGAGCAGAATAATTTGACAGGAAAATTAATCCGCAATAAAGGATATGTCGAAGGTATTCCTGTTACCAGTCGTTATTGGTTTGGTCAAGATGGAATTTTGACTATCAATACTGATTATGACAATAATCAGGGGCAGGAACGTTGCTGGTTTATTACCGATGATTTTCGAGTACGAGTTGGTACTACTCGGATGATGAATGGAATCAATTTAGTTACTTACTGTTCCGAGCGTCGTTGTGTTTCTCCTAATGCTTTAGAAAAAATGTGGCAAAATCATCAAACCCGACTTTAAAGAACTGAGCCAAAATATTACGGATTGTTGCTTTGTTTTTAAGAAATGAGACTGATTTAGTAGATATTTTTTATCCTCGAAAAGAGCTTTTGTATCTTGAGCCGTAATCTATGTTTCAGCCTTTTAAAGAATACTTAGAGGAAGAACTATTCAGTCGTTTCGATTTGAGTAGTCGTTCGATTCCTGCTGGATTAGAATCCAATCTAAGCGATCGCGGAAAAAACCAAGCAACTATCCAAAGTTGGTGTTATCAATGTCCTCAACTGAGAAAAATCCGCTATACCTACATTGATGCTGGTGAAACTGCCCAGGTTTTTAACAGTGTCATGTATCCCAGTCACAATTATCAAATGCCTTTACTAGGAATAGATTTTCTTTCCTTTGGTAAGAAAAAAATTTTGGTAGTCTTGGATTTTCAACCTTTATTTCGCGACCGCGCTTATTTAGATAAGTATATCGAACCAATGCGAACAGTTCGCGATAAATATAATGAGTTAGCGCAAAACTTAGAAATGAAGTTTTATGATGCTAATCAATATTTCTCTAAGTATCTTCTCTTTGCTAAAACTGATGCCGATACAGTAGTTAATCGACTCTTTCCTGCTTATCAAGAATATATTCAACTTTATTGGCAAATGTTAGAGTCAGCCGAACAATTTACCGCTCCAGAGCAAGTACAGCGTATTATCAAAGCTCAACAAGATTACGATCAATATAGCGCAGACCGCGACCCTGCTCATGGTTTATTTAGCAGCTATTTTGGCTCAGAATGGGCAGAACGCTTTTTATATGAATTTTTGTTTGAAGATGCAGTACCTTTAGCTGTTCCTTCTGGTAGCCGATAAAAACTGATCATCATGACTTTATATCAACCTTTTTTAGATTACGCGATCGCAATTTTGCAAGAGCGGTTGGATTTACAACCTTATCCAATTCCTGCTGGTTTTGAATCGAAAGAAGGAATGATGGGAAAAGGAAAAAAAGCTGAACCAGTTGTTACTACTAGTCATGCTTTTCAATCTTCTAAACTAAGGCAGATTCGAGCAGCCCATGTTCAAGGTGGTAATTCCTTACAAGTACTTAATTTTGTCATTTTTCCCCACCCTATCTATGATTTACCTTTTTTTGGGGCTGATTTAGTCACTTTACCAGGAGGACATCTCATTGCTCTTGATATGCAGCCGTTGTTTCGCGACGATCCTGATTATCAAAAAAAATATACTGAACCAATTCTGCCTATTTTTTACAAATATCAACAAAGCTTGGAATGGGGTGGGGATTTTCCTCAAGAAGCTCAAGCTTTCTTTTCACCAGCTTTTTTATGGACTCGTCCTCAAAGAACAGAAATAGTACAAACTATAGTTTTTCAAGCTTTTTGTGATTATCTGCAAGCTTATCTTGATTTTGTTCAAGTAGCTCAACCAGTGACTGATTCACAACGATTAGCAGAAATTTTAGCAGCCCAACAACGTTACCTTAATTATCGTGCAGCTAAAGATCCGGCTAGAGGAATGTTTACTCGTTTGTATGGTGAGGAATGGACTGAAGAATATATTCATGGTTTTCTCTTCGATCTAGAGAGAAAATTGGCATTAACAAAATAATTTATAATTAGTTTTTTTGTTAATTAGGCAACTAAAATATTGGTAAATTTTAATCTGATTTATTAATATTTATTTGTCTCAATTTTAGTATGGCAAATTACTCCAAAACATCTTAAAAAAATTACATAATGTTACTGTTTTTTACAAAAAGAGAAAGTAGAAAGATTTTATTTACTGAAACTAGATATCTTATTAAGAGAGTTAACTAAACAAAGAAACAGCTTACTTAAGCTTAATTTAAAATTAACCACAGTAGGTTTAGATAGTAATTATTCTCTTTCAATAAAAATCTAAGTATAATTCAAATAAAAGGTAGTAAAAGATAAAATTTTCTAGTCTAGCTAGTTTAAATTTTGTTTTTTACTACAGGAAGAGAAGCAATTATCAGGACAGCTTAGAGGTGGGTTTTTCAAAAGCAAAAACTGCCAAACTGTTAAGTTGTGTCCCAAACCTAAACTTAGTCAAAAAATTGTTTCTGTACCTTGAAAGATAAATACATTAATTGCAGCTAAAAAGCGCAGCCATCCCCTGCGCTGCTTTTTTGTCGCTGTGATTTATAAGATGGCAGTTTTGCCTAAAAAGCACTTGATGACTTAAGTCTGCTGTTAGATAGTCAATAGAATCAAGCTCAAATGCTTGTGGAATTGATTCTGACAAAAGCATGATTTTTGTTAAGTTTAGTTAAGGCTTGATCAAGCAAGACAACGTGCTAAATCACGTGAGGTGTGCAATTGATCTGGTGTTAATCAGCAGACTCATTAAACCAGTAAAAATTTAACAAGATGTAACAAATAAATGCACAACGTCGTTGTATAAAAGATATCTGAGGGGTAAATGCTGCTAAGCAATGCCCAAAACAACCACTAGCCAACTTTCTCAGGTTTGCTATTGGAATGTAAAGTTTTTTTAGCTAGCTTAAAAAAAATATACTCTTAAGCGTTACGCTGGAGAAGCTTTAACAAATGTTGTGGTCAAGAGTCTGCTTTAGACTATCTTCAGCGATTTAGCTGACAAATCATTTGAAGTTAAACATTCAAACTCAAGATAATTAGGAGATTGATTAAATGTTAGACGCATATACTAGGGTTGTATCTCAAGCCGATGCTCGTGGCGATTATGTTTCCTCATCTCAACTAGATGCTCTCGACAAAGTAGTTGCAGATGGTTTGAAACGCATTGACGCTGTTAACCGCATTACTGGTAGTGCTTCGGCTATCGTAGCTAATGCTGCTCGTGCATTATTTGCTGAACAACCTCAGTTGATTGCTCCTGGTGGTAATGCTTACACCAACCGTCGTATGGCAGCTTGCTTGCGTGATATGGAAATCATCTTACGCTATGTAACTTATGCTACTTTCACTGGTGATGCTTCTGTACTCAACGACCGTTGTCTCAATGGTTTACGTGAAACTTATGTAGCTTTAGGAGTTCCTGGTGGTTCTGTAGCTGCTGGCGTACAAAAAATGAAAGACGCAGCGATCGCTATTGCTAACGACCCCAACGGAATCACTCAAGGTGATTGCAGTTCCTTAATGTCTGAAATTGCTGGCTACTTCGATCAAGCAGCAGCAGCAGTAGGCTAATTTTAGAGAACTCAATTAAAATACCTTCGTTGGAAAACTTCCAGCAACATTTTTAGAAAACTTTGCACAAGATAGGGAGAAATCTAAATCATGAAAACCCCATTAACAGAAGCAGTAGCAGCAGCAGATTCTCAAGGTCGTTTCCTCAGCAGCACCGAATTACAAATTGCTTTCGGACGTTTACGTCAAGCTAAAAGTGGTTTAGAAGCAGCCAGAGCTTTATCCTCTAACGCTCAAGGTTTAGTTAACGGTGCAGCCCAAGCTGTCTACAACAAATTCCCCTACACTACTCAAATGCAAGGCAGTAACTATGCTTCTACCTCAGAAGGTAAAGCTAAGTGTGCGCGTGATATCGGCTACTATCTCCGCATGGTTACCTACTGCTTAATTGCTGGTGGTACTGGCCCTATGGATGAATACTTAATTGCTGGGGTTGCTGAAATCAACAGCACTTTTGACTTATCTCCAAGCTGGTATGTTGAAGCTCTCAAGTACATCAAAGCTAATCATGGTTTAAGTGGTGATGCTGCTTCAGAAGCTAACTCCTATATCGATTATGCAATTAACGCTCTAAGCTAGTCAGCTAAAATTGCTTCCCAAGGTTTAGAGATTGTTTGTGACCTGGAAAAGTAAACGGTTATTAGCAATAGGGTTAATGATTGTTTGTCTTTCCAGGTCTTGTTATATCCGAAAATAAACGGAGAGGTAATCTAAAATGACCAGCTTAATGACAGCACAACGATTAGGAATTGAACCCTTTGCTCAATCGGCTTCAGTAGAACTATTTCCTAATGAAAAGGGAGCAGAAGTAGAAGTTATTATTCGAGCTATATACCGTCAAGTGTTGGGTAATGCCCATGTGATGGAAAGTGAACGCTTAGTGGTAGCCGAATCTCAACTTAAACAAGGCAATATTTCTGTTCGAGAATTTGTTCGACAATTAGGAAAATCTGAACTTTATCGCAGCCGTTTTTTTGATAATTGTCCTCGTTATCGAGCAATTGAACTTAATTTCAAGCATTTTCTTGGTCGTGCGCCTGAAAGTTATGAAGAAATGACTGCTCATAGCGCATTACTCGATCAAAGTGGGTATGAAGCTGAAATTGATTCTTATCTAGATTCGGATGAGTATCAACAGAATTTTGGCGAAAACATTGTTCCTCATTATCGCGGTTTTGCGACAGAAGGAAATAATAAAATGGTTGGATTTAGTCGCATTTTCCAACTATATCGAGGATATGCTAATAGTGATAAAGCTCAAATCGGTAACGGCAAACAAGCACGCTTGAACCGAGAAGTAATCCAAAATACAGTCTCACCAATTTATATTGGTTCTACAGGAAATGCGATCGCAGGTACTTCTGGTGGTAGTCGTGGTCAATTCTATCGCTTGCGGGTAATTCAAGCACCAAAATTGACAAGAACACCTCAATACCGCGTCAGTAACTTAGAGTATCTTGTCCCTTACGAACAGTTGTCTTGGAAGTTACAACAGATCAATCGTCAAGGTGGCAAAGTAACCAGTATTACCCCTGCTTAAATTAACTAACTGGTAATTTACATAATTTTAATTAATTCTTTTTCAAGGAGAAGATCGGATGGCTATTACTACAGCAGCCTCTCGTCTTGGTGTATCTGGTTTTAGTGACAATAATAAGATAGAATTGCGTCCCAATTGGAAACCAGAAGAAGCACAGCTTGTGATTCGTGCTGTCTATCGCCAAGTTCTGGGTAATGACTATATTATGGCTAGCGAGCGTTTGAACAGTGCTGAATCGCTGTTAACCAACGGTCAAATCAGCGTTCGAGAATTTGTTCGTAGCGTTGCCAAGTCAGAACTATATAAGTCTAAGTTTTTTTACAACAATTTTCAAACTCGAACAATTGAACTAAACTTTAAACATTTGTTGGGACGCGCTCCTTATGATGAATCAGAAATAATCTATCATCTTGACCTTTATGAAAATGAAGGTTACGAGGCAGATATTGATTCCTATCTCAACAGTAATGAATATCAAGAGAACTTTGGCGAAAACATTGTTCCCTACTATCGCGGTTTTGAAACTCAACTAGGACAAAAAACTGTTGGTTTTACTAGAATGTTTCAACTTTATCGCGGTTATGCCAATAGCGATCGCGCTCAAAACAAAACTGGAGTTCCTCGTCTGGCTAATGAACTAGGTCAAAATACTGCTTCTACTGTCATTGCTCCTTCTAATGGTAGTGGAGGATGGGCTTATATTCCTTCTAAAGCTCGTGCTTTAGGAACAGGTTTAACTCCTACCAAAGCTTTGGGCGGTACTGTACCTTTTGGCACAGCTAGTCGCATCTATCGCATTGAAGTAGCAGGAATGGCTCAATCTGGCTATCCTAAAGTTCGTCGTGCTAGTAAAGCTTTCTTTGTACCTTATGAACAGCTTAACGAAACACTCCAACGAATCAACCGTCAAGGTGGCAAAATCGCAAGCGTTACTCCTGCTAGTCTAGATTAAAATTAAAGATTGCTGAATCAAATTAGAGGTTGAAGGATGATGATTACTTCAGCCTCATTATATTTATTGGGTAATTAGATTTGTTGATAGCTGATCTAGCAGTACAAACAAAGATGAGGACATTATTATAAATCTTAGGGGCGATTGGCGCTCTCGCCCTGACAAGATTTGTGTGTCCTAACCTAAATACGTAGTGCCATAGATAAAATAAACAGTCTTATTTCTCTTCTGCTGCACCCGCTTTCTTTTTCTTTCTCTGTTTTATAACTATGAATTAGCCCGCCAACTTATGTCCGATTTTAATTCTGAATTAGTTACTGATAATTCCTCTGATCACAGTGCTGCTTTAACTGTTGAGCAGGCGATCGCTAATCTGCTGCAAAAACAAGATTTAGGTTTGCGTTACTATGCTGCTTGGTGGTTAGGACGATTTCGAGTAAGAAAACCAGAAGTAATTGACGCGCTCTTAATTGCCTTAGAAGACGAAAGCGATCGCGCTCCTGATGGTGGTTATCCTTTGAGGCGTAATGCAGCTAGAGCGTTAGGTAAATTAGGAGACAAACGAGCAGTATCTCCTTTAATTCGTTGTTTAGAATTTCCAGACTTTTATGTGAGGGAAGCTGCTGCTCAAGCTTTAGAAAAATTAGCAGATCAAAGTTGTATTCCTGCTTTAATTAAATTACTAGATGGTGGTGTAGCAGCAGCACAGTTAGTACCAGGCAAACCCCATTTAGTTCAACCCTATGAAGCAATCATTGAAGCTTTAGGAAGTTTGGGTGCAACCGAAGCTATTGAATTAATTGAACCATTTACTCAACATGATGTTGCTAAAGTGCAATATGCAGCAGCTAGAGCCATGTATCAGTTGACTGGTGAATCGGTTTATGGTGAAAGATTGAGCCAAGCTTTAACAGGAGAGGATCTACAACTAAGACGTTCCGCTTTGATGGATTTGGGAGCAATTGGTTACTTACCCGCAGCAGAAGCGATCGCAGAAACTTTGGCAGAAAATAGCATGAAGTTAATCTCGCTGAAAGGTTTATTAGAAACTGATTTACAAAGCAATGGTGCTGATTTATCTCCAGAAAGTATCAAAATTATGAAACTAATGGATTCTCTTTTATGAATCATCAATCATCAACCATCAACCAAGTTCAACAATTAATTGCAGCCGTTAATCAAGCTGACTCAGCAGATAGTTTGTTAAGCGCAGTAGAAAATCTGGTCGAAGTGCGATCGCCTGAAGCGATTCCTACTTTAGTAGAAGTCTTAAGCTATAATAACCCAGGTGCAGCGGTAGCTGCGGTTGAAGGTTTAATTGCCCTAGGTGAACCTGTAGTACCTTATTTAATTAACAATCTCGATGAGTATAATTATGGAGCAAGAGCTTGGGCTACAAGAGTTTTTGCCGGAATCGGCGAGCCTTCTACTCTAGATATCTTGTTAAAAGCAGCAGTTGGCGATTTTTCTCAAAGTGTTCGTCGTGCTGCTGCCAGAGGATTAGGAATCATTCGTTGGTCAAAATTAGCTCCTGAGCCAAGAATGTCTGCACAACAAGAAGTATTGTCAACTTTGCTGTTAGTTGTACAAGATGGAGAATGGGTAGTTCGTTATGCTGCCGTAGTCGGTTTACAAGCTCTAGCTGAAGCTGTCAGGGAAACTCAACCTCAATTGATCGAGAAGATTACCGCAAAATTTCAGGAATTAATTACTACCGAACCAGAACCAGTAATTCGCGCTCGCGCTCAATTAGCTCAGATTCGCATAAGCACTCTAGCGTCAACTACCCATCGCTTCCCTAACGAGTAAGCGTGGGCTTGTATCTGAACTCCACCTCAATTCAGAATATCTATCTAGACGTTCTGCTTTGGCTTCAACATTCGATACATCTGGGCATACTGACAAAATGCCCGTTCTCTCCCAATCTTGTCGAAAAAGAAGCGTTCTTAAGGCAATATTTCTGGATGCTGCTAAATCTGCATGAAGTTCAAAATTGCAAGCTTCACAATGGAAAATTAAGCCTTTATTTGGTCTATTATTGTCACTCACATGACCACATTTTGGACACATTTTACTAGTATAATTAGCATCAACTTTAATAGCTAAACTTTTTACAAATACCGCTTTATAATCTAAGAAAAAATGTAATTCGGCAAATGACCATTTGGCTTGTTTTCTCTGAGCTTTTTTTGGTTTTTTAGATGCTTTTTTACCTTTTCTCTTTGGAGAAGTTCTTTCTCTTATATGTGTCAAATCCTCTAGCCCAAATAGAGTATTCGGCTTGATTATTTGCTTGCTAATTTTGTGATTGGTATCAGCAGTAAACCGTCTTTCTCGTCCAGATAGTGCTACTAATCTACGTGTGGCTGAACGAGTGCCTTTCTGCTGTAAAGTTTTTCTAGCTCTTTGATATTTATTTGCTTTGTGTATTATCTCCTTACCAGAAAAGAATTGTGATTTATTGTTTAAATCAGTAGTAACTGCCAAAAATCTTCTACCAACATCAACACCAACAGTTTGTTTTAAATCAGTAGGCTTTAATTCAGGTAGTTCAATTTGCAAACTAACTAATAAATAATAAGTTTTAGTTGGCTTTGAGTAATAGATTTTAGCTCCTTTAATACGTGAACCTTTTTTGATTAGTTCTAGATGCTTGTTGTACCCAGAATAGTTAACAATAATTCGTCCTTTAAGTGTAATCAGACTTACTTGTTGATTATTCTTAAAAGTAAAATCTCGTAAATAATTTAAGTTACAAGTTCTAGAAACATATTTAGGTGCTTGATCGAGTCCTTTAAATTTCTTTTTAGTTTTTCCTTTTTTAATAGCTTCTTGATTTTGTTTAAGCTTAGTTAATAATCCCTTATAAGTTGCTCCAACCTGTCTAGGGACATTACAAGCCATTTGGGAAGGAAGAGAAAACTTAGAACGTAAATCCAGATAGACTAATTTTTGAATTTTAGTTCCATTAGCTGATTTTCCATTCTCAAAATTGCGTTGAGAAGTATAGTTCAAAGCATCACGATAAGCAAGAGAAACTTCACGAAGCAAAAGTGTTTGCTCGGTATTGGTATGAAGTTTCAGCTTGGCAGTGATAATTTGGTGCATACTTTAGTTTTCACGACAATTTCAAATCCAAAAATATCGTGAATAATGGTTCAAAGTTAAGACCTAACTCGTAATTCCTGAGGGGCTGTCCGACCTCTTACAAGGGTAGGTTTTTTACAATCTACGAAGAATCAGAAAAAGCCAAATCGCTGAAGTGATTGAAAGAGAAAGGAAGCAAACGACCAAGAGCGACAGACTGACCATTGAGCAGTCGCGCTACTATAGTTAACAAACCATTAAGAAAACAAGAGATTTGACGAGTAGGAGTGGGTTCAAAAGCTAAAGAGCGATCGCCAATTAATTCATCCTTAGAGGAAATTTCCTGTTCTCCACCCAGAGTAACCATCCACAGCATAGCCACTGCCATTGCTAACCAATGACGTTCGGCTCTCTCGGCTTTCAAAAGACGAGTTTTATGCCATTGCCAACCATCACTTTTGACATCTCTATAGGAACATTCAATCCAAGAGCGAAATCCATACCAACCAATATCAGCATCAGTTGATTTTAAATCCGTGAGAATTAACCAAGGGTCAGTATAACCCTCATCCCATCGAGCTAGAAGAGTACAATCAATCTGATTGCTTTTAAAGCAAGTCACTCGTCCAGACCAACTCTCGCCAGCATCAGTTACAACTGTTGATAGAGAATACCATAAAGATGAATTTTGTCGTCGATATTGACCTTGGTGATTAATTCGTAAAAACGGATGCCAACCTAATTTCACAATCTGTTCGTATAGCCAAGGAGCATACAATCCTCTATCAGCACTAACGATTACCTTCCAATCTGTCGGCACAACATTGTTGAGAGATTGAAACAGTTCTTTCCAGTACGGTTTCCAACTACCTTTGTCTGTCCCTTTAACCACTTTCCAAGCTATAGGAATGGCACTACCTCGATATAAAACATTGATTGAAAGAACTACAAAATTTTGACCGATACTGGTGGCATCTAATGCCATTGGTAACTCTTGATTACTTTGAGGTAGTAAATCGACAATCCATTTTAGTAATGAGGCAAAACAGCCTTTTACTTCCAGAGATACTCTTTTATTCCCTGTTTTGGCTTTGGCTGTTTCTTCTTTGTACCATTCTTTCAATCTTTGGCGTACCGTATTGTCTTTCTCCTGATTGATTTTGGCAATTAACGTGGAAACTTTAGTCAGACTGCTTGATTGTGTCATTACCATTCCAAAACTCCAGGTTGCTAATCCAGAAACTTGAGGTAGACTCAGGTCTGGAAATTTTTGACTGACAATCTGTTTCCAATCTTTGAGATGTTGATTTAATTTCATCTCATGATAACTATACTATTTACTTCTCTTAATACTTTTACCTTATTTCTGAGCTTTTACTCCTCCCTTTGTAAAAAACCTACCCTTGTAAGCTGTCCGACCTCCGGTCGACGGGGCTTACAGGGACTCGAATTGAATTCGAGTCACAGCCCCTCCCCTTCGGGAAGGCCGAAGTGAATTCGGCAGTTCATACGCCCCGTCCGCATCGCCTGACTTCGTCTAGGCGTGGGACTCCTTACGAAAGAAAGTTGAAGCTAATTACTTTTTTTTCTGGCAATTACGGCATAAAAAGGATCGCCACCGACTAACCCCAACATCCTTAACATTGTAGGAACAGGAGATTGACGGACAATGACTTCTGGAGAAGAAAAACCAGACACCGACTGAAAGTATTGTTTGACTAATTCTACACGACTGCTTTCTGTGCCATCTCGCCAAGCTGCGATCGCTTTTTGATAAAACATTCGATTAGAAAAACTGACGATGGTAATACCATTTGGTTTGAGAATACGGTAAATTTCGCTAAAAATGGCTTCGGGATATTGTAAATACTGTACCGAAACCGTAATTAGTACGGCATCAAAATCGGCATCAGCTAGGAGGAATTGAGGATTTTGGTTTAAATTTTGAATAAAATAATGATTTAGTTGGGGATTCTTGGCTAATTCTTCTTCATTCATTCCATGACCTTCTACATGGGCAAATTCCATCTCTTCAGGAAGGTGAGATACCCAACTACTCATTAGATCGAGGATCCGAGTTTGAGGTTGAAGTTGTTCGCGATAAAGATTAGTTAATTGATCGATAAATCCTTCGTCAACATGAGTCACAAAACGAGGAAAGGCATAAAAATCGCGATCGCTAGTTTCATCTAATTTAGTTCTTTGTTCTGGTCGCAGCAGCATATCATCTTAGTAGTTATAGTTTCTCTAGAAAATATATTACAAAATATTAAGTATTCAATGCTGGTGAGTTATCCAGAAGAATAACTATTCAAAAAGGCAGAAGTTGTAGAGATGCGAAGTTTTACGTCTGTGCAAAAGCTTTATTCTGAATGCAAGCGAATAGATTCAAATTTAGAGTTTTTGATTTTAAAAATGCGAGTGGGAATTCCCTTATGCCTTTAGGCTAGGGGATGAAAACGAGCGCAACAACTTTACGGTTTAGACACAAAATTTTCATATAAAACGGGTTTTTGTCGTTATATAATAAACTTGGTCGTAAGGCATGAGCCTGAATTGAACCTTCGTATTGGGATTCGCCCAACGTGATTGACACGAACGAATACGCCTTAGTTGCGTGGTGAACAGTGCAAACTCAGGGAAACGTAATGAAATTGAATAAACTCGATTCATAGTACCCAAGGACTTTGGGGGAAAGAAATTGCCTGTCAAACAAAGGACACGTCGTCTGAGGTTTCCTCAGACGCTCGTGATGTCCGCGTTGTACTGTCGGGGAGTAAGTCAAGAGGCTGCTCTAGATAAGTGGCTTAGGGCAGGAAAGCCCAATCGTGAGTTTGGGAAGCTCGTATGGCTTTAGCCTACGAGAGTAGTCACGTTGATTGTGACAACAGACTAATATTAGCTTAAAATCTATTTTGTTAGATGACAAAAGTTTCTATGCGATCGCAATTAGGTAAAGATGCTTTAATACTGAAAAATTCTCCTTCTTTGCCACTAAAACGAAATTCAATTGTTTCAGTCTGATCAGCTTGCACTTGCATAATCGGAATTTCCTGTTCGTTCAATACTAACGCTTCTAGTCCTTGAGGAAGATAAGTATGCTGATTGACAGGATAAATTTTTACAGAAATATCTTTTTCTTCGTTTGAAAGAGAACTAATATTTAAAATTAAAGCAAGAGAAAGTTTTTGCACTCCGTTATTGCTATTGGGCAATGGACTCAACTCTAAAATTTTAAAACGACTAACTCCCGATAAAAGAGGTTCTTTTGGTGGTTGGAGTTGATCGATACTTCTAAATGCCATAACTTTTGTTGGTATTAATAACTCTTCCAACGGTTGCCAACCAGTTTCCAATCTTCCTTCTAACCATTTACCCAAATTAATTGGTTGATTTGTTTCAGTTTTAGGCTTCGCTACTATAGTTGAAGAAGATAATTTAGATAGCGTTCCTGAATGATTAACTCGTCTAAGTTGGCTCAAATGGTATGGTAGACAATCAATAGATTTTAATTGATTGAGAGTTATTCTATTATTTTGAACTTCAGTTACAAATCCTAGTAAAGTAGCCTGTCTAAGAGATTCGTGAAATTGTATGATAATGTAACCGCTTCTGTCGGAACTAACTTCAGCCGGAATTTCTACCCATTGCTGATTTGGTAAGACAAAACGGCACTCTATCTTACCATAATTAACTAAATCTAAATCAGCTATATTCATTAAACTTTGGAGCAAAGGATTCCAACTATCGCTGGTTTCTAAACTAGTTTCCCAGCCCAAATAATTTAAATAGTTGTGTACGGCATAAACCGCCAAAGTATTTAAATAAACTTGCTTGGTTTTTTGAGAATTTGATTGATAACTACTAAACTGCTTTGCATAAGTATGAGCAGTTACAGACAAAGAAATTTGAATTTTCAACGAATCTGTCATCATCTTTAACATTTTCTAAATCCAATTTAATTCAACTTTGAAATTCTTGTTTTAATAGAGGGGCAAGTTTTTGGCAAGAACGTTGATAAAAACGACTTAAAGTAGAAACTGTCAACTGAAAATTTTCTGCTATTTCTTCCCAACTATATCCATTAAATCTAGCTAAAGCGATCGCTCTAAAATTTGCATCGGGTCGATTTCTAATATGTATTTGGCTAAAAACTTGATTAACATCTTCTTCAATGTATCTATAAAGCAATTCGGATAATAATGGTGTTATTTCTGGCTGATTAATAGTTTCTAAATCTTTTAAATTTGGTAATTCTATACTTTGAGAATCATTAAATTTACGACGACATTCAATAATCGCTTTTTCTAAACGAAAATTGACCCAATTCATAAATTTGCCTTTGCCTCTTTCTGGGTCATAAAGCTCTATATGTAAACAAACGTACGTAAAAGTAATAACTACTGCCTCTTCATAAAGTAATTGATAAAATTTGGGAGCAAAAGTTTCTTGATAAGGTCGGCATAATTTACCTGATAACTGAATTGCCCTAATTAGTTCAGTTAAAGCATAACTTCTTAACTCGCTTTGAGGAGGAGCTTTTTGAGCTTCTAACCCTAATTGTTTAAGTCTTTCATCAGTTAAAATTGCTTTAAATGTTTGTTTTTGTAAGTTATTTTTCCAGTTACTAACATTAATTTTATCTAATTTTCCTTGCCATCCGTCTTGAGTTATACTTTGAAAAATCTGCTGTTTAGCTTGGTCATAAATTTCTTGATAGATACCCCATATATTTCCATTAAACTGCCGACAAATAGGACGAGAACGCAAAATTAATTCGACTATTCTAGCAATTAATAATTGCTGTTGAGAGAATAGTTTCTTTGAATTTTGTAATTCAAACAGAAGTTGTTTAAGTAGCTCGTCACTACTAGAAAATTGATCACTCTCAAAACTTATCATTTGAGAAAACTTTGCCCACCTTTAAAAAATTGATTAGCTAAATCAGAAACACTTCTTATTTTTCACTCTGCTGAACTGAGGCAAATTTATGCTTTTTTTACAAAATTTTACAATTAGGCAGTAAATGAGAAATTGCTACCATAAAAAAAATGAATCAATAACTAACTAAAGTCTGAAATGGTACAAACTCCTCAAAAAAAAACAACCAAAGAATTAGCAACATTAGCAATAGATTTAATTCGCCAATCTGGTTGTGAATATGGTGAGATTAGAATTTGTAGTTATCGTCATCAAAGCTTGACAGCAAGAGATCTTTCATTAAGTCATCTTGCGGACGATGTTAGTTCGGGGTTTGGAGTACGAGTTTTGTTAAATGGTTCATGGGGATTTGCTGCGTCTCCTCGTCAAAATCCTGAAGAAATTACGAGAATTGTTGATTTAGCTGTAGAAATTGCTCGTGGAAGTCGTTTAACTCAACAAGAACCAGTTCGATTAGTTCCAGTGGCAGCTTATCAAGACCAATATACCACCCCGATCGCTCTCGATCCTTTTGAGATTTCGATTGCAGAAAAAGCAGAGTTATTATTAACTATTAACGATCGCCTTTTAAAGTATAGTGAGAGTGGCATCAAAAAAGCTTATTCTTTCCTGCGTTTTACCAAAGAAGATAAAATTTTTGCCTCGACAGAGGGTTCTTTAATCGAACAAACTATTTATCGTAGTTATCCTGGTTTTGGTTGTACTGCGATCGCTGCTGGTGATGCCCAAGGGCGTAATTACGAACGTCCTCCCCTCAACATTGGTTACGAACATATAGACAAAGAAGATTTATTAAACAATATAGATCGAGTTGCCCAAGAAGCGGTCGCCAAAGTTCATGCCCCAGAATTAACTACCGATACTCGTACCACTCTGATTTTAAAACCAACTAATCTCTTTCTAACTATTCATGAATCGGTAGGACATCCAACTGAATTAGACCGTGTTTACGGTTATGAAGCGAATTTTGCTGGAACTAGCTTTGCTACTACGGATCAATTAGGAAAGCTTCAATATGCTGCGCCTTGGGTCAATTTTATTGCCGACCGCACCCAACCAAACGGACGCGCTACAATGGCTTATGATGATGAAGGTGTACCTGCACAACAATGGTACGTAGTCAAAGATGGCATTCTCAATGATTATTTAACTGACAGAGAAACTGCCTACAGATTAGGACGTGGTAGTAGTAATGGTAGTGCTTATGCAGATAATTGGTCTAGCGTACCAATAGTGAGAATTCCCAATTTAGGCTTAGAACCAGGAAAACCAGGAGATAGTCACACTGCTACTTTAGCAGAAATGATTGCCGATACCGAATCAGGAATTTTAATTGATGGCATTGGCAGTTATTCCATCGATCAACAACGGCGTAACTTTCAATTTGGTGGTGATGCTTTCTGGAAAATCGAACAAGGCAAAATCGTTGGGATGTTAAAAAATGTCACTTACCACAGCATGACTACTGACTTTTGGAATAGTATTGACGCGATCGCGCCAGCTTCAGAATGGCAACAATGTGGCACTAATATGTGTGGTAAAGGCGAACCGATGCAAATTGCCCAAATGACTCATGGATGCGTTCCTGTCAGAGTCAAAGATATTCACGTCGGCAGAAGTTCTTAGATTGTTGCTCCTTTGAGGGCTGGCTCTAATTCATAATTGACAAATCTTATTTCAAAAAATAGCATATATGTAAAATAAGATTTAATATTCTCAATCTTATTTCATAGCAGTGAAATAAAATAACTAGCCATCTAATCTTATGATGCGATCTGGTCAATTAGTAAAACAGCTTGAAGGCTACACCGCTTTTATTCCTGCACCATTACCACCAAACCCTCCAATTAAAATGGATGTAGAACTTACCCGTTTACTTTCTCAAGCGGATCGTTCACTAGGAAGATTAGATTGAGCTACATCTATTTTGCCCAATCCCGATTTGTTTGTTGCTATGTACGTTCGTCAAGAAGCCGTACTTAGTTCTCAAATAGAAGGTACTCAAAGCACACTTGAAGATGTACTACAATATGAAATCGATGCTAAAGGACAAGAACGCCCTAAAGATGTCGAAGAAGTAGTTAACTATGTTCATGCATTGCAATATGGCTTAGAACGTCTTCAAGAGTTACCTTTGTGTCTACGCTTGATTAGAGAAATTCATGCTAAATTACTCGATGGGGTTAGAGGAAGCGATCGCACTCCAGGAGAATTTCGTAAAACTCAGAATTGGATAGGTTCTCCAGGTTGCACTTTAGCTACAGCAACGTTTATTCCACCACCTGTTTTGGAAATGCACAAGGCTCTTGATAATCTAGAAAAATTTTTACATGATCGCAATTCTTTTCCTGCTTTAATTCACTGTGGTTTAGCCCATGCCCAATTTGAAACAATTCATCCCTTTTTAGATGGAAATGGGCGTGTTGGAAGGTTATTAATTACCTTTTTACTTTGCCAAAGAGAGATTTTACAAAAACCTTTACTATATCTTAGTCATTATCTTAAGTTTCATCGTGCCGAATACTATGACAGATTAATGGCAGTACGCACTGATGGTAATTGGGAAGGATGGTTAAAGTTTTTTCTCAAAGGAATTTGGGAAGTTAGTGAATCAGCAACTACTACAGCTCGATCTATTCTTACTCTACGGGAACAACATCGAGAATTAATTGGTAAACAAATTAACAATAGTGGCTATGGATTGCGTTTGCTAGACTTATTATTTGAAAAACCAATGATTAATATTCCTTTGGTAGAAGAGTATTTAGAATGCTCCTATGGAACTGCTAATAAAACTGTTAAACAATTGGAACAATTAGGTTTACTTAATGAAATTACAGGTTGGCAGCGTAATCGTCTTTATCGATACGATCCTTATTTAGCTCTTTTTGCCAATGACCATCGATTAAATTAATAGAATGCTAATTCTTTCAAAGAGAAAAATTTTTTTATGAGATCGCTTTTATCTAGTTAATTCAGATTATTATTTTCGGACTTTGACCGAGTAAAACGATAGTAAAACCCATTTATTGATTGCTACCAACCCAATAACGCAAAATGATTTGATACCAATTCTCGCGCTAAATCCATAACAGATTTATTATTATAATTAACTTCTAAAAACATTTTTATCTTTGTTTAGAATCAAAATTTAGTCTTGCTATTTGTGACTTTTTTCTACTTTTTTACTTAGGCTAAAATTAAATTAAATTAAATAAAGTTTTATATCGCCCAAAAAACCATGTACGAATTATTTGAATTGCGCAAATGTATTGAAGCACAAGACTATCAAAAAGCCTTACAGATTGTTGATGAACTCGAAGAAATGTCTCTGGAAGATAAACTCAATAAAATATCTAGCTATTTACTTATTTTACTAACACACTTAATTAAAGAACAAGCTGAAGGTAAATTGACAAATTCTTGGCGATACTCAATTAATAATTCTGTTTTTCAAATTAATAAAATAAATAAACGTCGGAAAGCGGGTGGCTACTATGCCAAAAAAACAGAAGTAGTTGAGATGATTGAAGAAGTTTTCGATCTTGCTGTAGAAAAAGCCTCTCTAGAAGCTTTTGGTGGTAGTTATAATCCAGAACAACTACAAAAGTTAATCGACCGCGATTCTATTACAGCAAAAGCAATTAGTTTGATCGAGGTATCATAAGCGATCGCTATAGATTTACATACAGTATTTTAGATTGAGTTAGAGTTAATAATAATCAATAAAGATAAAAATAGCCCACAACTTATAGCTATGGGCATTAAATAATTTAGTTAAAAGCAAACAAGCTTATTTTTGGGTTAATTTGGTTAAAACTTGATTGGAACGTTCTACAAAAGCTTTCATTCCTTCTGCATCAAAAGCTTTTTGCGCCATTAATGCCAAATCATAAACGTGTTGACACATCAGATTAACCATTTCTGCCGTGGGAGATTCTCCACTACCTTGAATAATTGCACCTTGATTGAGTTCAAGGATATTTTGAATCAAAGGATGGCTAGTATTGATTAACAAGACATGATCTTCAGGAAAACCCATACTACGATCTTGCATCAAAGCAGTCATTTCTTGAAGTCTCCGCATCGCTTCGGGTAATAATACCATTGCTGGTGGTGTACCTTGAGGATCATCGGATTTAATTGCTTGAGTTTTGATATTAACTCTGGGTTTATTGAGTGCCTTCTCAAAGATTTCTTTGATTACTTCGTTACGAGTTTTGTTGGTTTTGGGGTCGACAATTTCCTGTGCTTTATCATCTTCAACTAGAGTTTGATCTAGTTCGGAGTCAACACGGGAGAATTGAACGTCAGAATATTCTCTTTCTAAGAAAGGAATAAAGTAATTAGTATCGATAAAGGAATCTAAGAAAAGAACTTCTAAACCTTGTTTTTTGTAAAGTTCTACATAAGTTCCTTGAGTTGAAGGATCGCTACAGTAGAAGACGCGCTTTTCTTGTTTGGCTTGGTTGCGGTCAAGATATTCTTTAAGAGTGGTGTAGGGTTGAGTAGAAGTAGTTTTACTTTCTTCTGTACTTACTTCTTCCCAAGCATCACCAGATTCTTTTTGTACTTCTACTTGGGGAGTATCTGCGGTAGCTGGAGTAGGTTGATAGGTAGTGCGGTAAATGATTAAATCTTCGACTTGTTGTTTGAATTTCTCATTTTTGAGAGAACCATATTTAACAAAAGTTCCTACATCTTCCCAACAACGAATATATTCATCGCGGTTTTCATTGTAAAGAGATTTTAAGCGATCGCCGATCTTTTTGGCAATAAAGTCAGCAATACGTCGAACAGTGCGATCATTAGTTAAGGCACTCCGAGAAACATTGAGAGGAATATCGGGACTATCAATTACACCCCGCAGAGGCATTAAAAATTCAGGAATAATTTCTTCACAATGATCGCTAACAAAGACTTGGTTGCAGAAGAGTTTAATTTGTCCTTTGGAAAAATCTACATCAGGTTTTAGTTTAGGGAAATAGAGAATGCCGTTGAGAAGGAAAGGATAATCAGTATTAAGATGAACCCAGAGTAAAGGATCTTCTTGGAAAGGATAAAGATAACGATAAAACTCTAAATAATCCTCTTTACTTAAATTTTGAGGTGATTCTTTCCACAGTGCTTGCTGTTTATTGATTTGTTCCCCGTCTAGTTTAATTTTTACGGGTATGAAATCACAGTAAGTCTTGATTAACTGTCTAACTCTAGCTGGTTCGGCGTATTCTTTTTCTTCTTCTTGCAGAGTTAAAGTAATCGTAGTTCCAACTGTTGTACGTTCACCTTGAGATAACTCAAATTCTGGAGAACCATCACAACTCCAATGTACTGCTTCCGCACCTTCTTTGTAGGAAAGAGTATCAATTTCTACTTTTTGAGCCACCATGAAGGAAGAGTAAAAACCTAAACCAAAGTGACCAATTAGATCGTTAGCACTTTTTTCATATTTGGTAATAAAATCTTCGGCACTAGAAAAAGCAACTTGATTAATATATTTTTTTACCTCATCGGCAGTCATGCCAATGCCATTATCAGAAACAGAAAGAGTTCGTTTGCTTTGGTCTAATCTAATAGTAATTTCTGGTTCTTCAATTTCGCCTTGGACTTCTCCTGCTAAGGATGCCATTTTCAGCTTAGAGATAGCATCAACAGAGTTTGAGATTAATTCCCGTAAAAAGATTTCATGATCGGTATAGAGAGACTTTTTAATAATGGGGAAGATATTCTCGGTATGGATCGTAATATTGCCTTTTTCCAATACTGCCATAGGTTTTATCTGTCTAAGGTTTTATTTATTGATTTTGACTCATCATTTTTTGAAAACGACTTTGGGATTATACGCCAAAACTGATGTGGATTTCCCTACCTGCCATACTTTTCAGAAACGATTATACGAAAATATCGCTGTTTTCAATTGATGAAGTTCAGTTTACCATCTTGGTTTATGTTTGATTGCCTAGCAATTGCTGATGAACCATTGTCTTGGTGTATTTGCCTAAGTCAAAAAAATAGTAAAATCTTTTTTTATTTATAGTTAATCGCTAAATAACTGAATTAATTATCAAAAAAAAGACAACTTATTGATTTTGTTGCTTACTACTTCAACTATCATTGGTAGCGTGATCGCAATTACTTTACTACTCAAAAAAGTTTTTAGCACAATACTCATCATTTAATTGTTTTGTAATTTTTGACAATTTAAGTTTCTAAACATAATTAATTGAACATTTTTTTGTCTATTTTAAATAGCTATATCTCCTACCTGTTAACTATTTTTGGTTTCCTTTTTCCAGGATTAACTATGTAATTTCTTTTGTGTAATTGTTTATAAACATATTTAATTTTAGGTAATCACTCTTTTGATAGAAAACATATCTATCTAATGATAGATTTTGAGAATAATTATTAGGTTGTTTACTTGATTAATTGATTAATGATTTATTTTTAGGATTAAATATGCTATTTAAAATTAATTTTAACTATTTCCAGCAAATAAAACTGTTAGTCAAATCAAAATTTTCTCCTCAAATAGCCAGTATCAAAAAGTTTTGGTATACCGAGAGTGGTGAGTGGCATTGGCTTAAAGAAAAACCGATGCCTATTGCTAGTTTAAATCGTTCTATATGGCGAATTTCTGTCCCTTCTTTTAGTTTTCATTTTATGTTGGGACTGTCTAGTGTGATTGCCACATTAGGTTTATTAGCGGATAGTGTAGCCGTTATTATTGGGGCGATGATTATTGCTCCTTTAATGGGCCCAATTTTAGGAATTGCTTATTCAGCTACAGTTGGTAATCGACGATTGTTAAGGCGTTCAATGTTAACTTTGTCTACAGGAATAATTCTGACTATTATTACTGCTTGGTTAACTACTTTAATTGTCGGTTTAAGAACAGTTAGTCCCGAAATTCTCTCTCGAACAAATCCTACTTTACTAGATCTCAGTATTGCTTTAGCTGCTGGTTCTGCTGGTGCTTTTGCTAATTCTCGACGCAGAATTGCTGATGCTTTACCAGGAGTGGCAATTGCAGTTGCTTTAGTTCCTCCTTTAAGTGTAGTGGGAATTGGTTTAGCTTTTGCTCAAAAGACTTTGTCTTTAGGAGCATTTTTACTGTTTGTTACCAACCTAGTTGGGATTATTTTTAGTGGTAGTTTAGTATTTTTATTTCAATCTTATGGCAATCTTAAAAGAGCTAAAAAGGGATTATTTTTTTCAATCTTTGTGTTGAGTATATTAGGATTACCTCTTAGTTTTTCTTTAAGAGAATTATTGGTTAAAGAAAGCGTTCGTAGTAAGGTTAGTCAATTAGTTAGAAATCAAACTTTAACTTTTGCTAATTCTGATATCAATTCGCTGCAAGTCGAGTCCTTTTCCAATCGCATCAATATTCAAATGCAAATTGCAGCCGATGAAGATTCAATTACTCAAAATCAAATTGAATTAGTTAGAGATTTTTTAGCGCAAGAACTTCAAAAGCCTGTGGAATTAAAAGTAGTTATAGTTCCTGTTAATATTTTACAAGCACCAGTCCAATAAATTACAGCAGTTTTTGTGTATGTGTTCTATTGAACTGAAAAACGCAGTAAATTTTTAAGAATCAGATTCTAATCTTTTTTGCCATTCTTGATCAATTTTGTCACTGTTCAGCAGATTTTGATCTAATAAATCCGTTTCTGTAGTATAGGTAATATCGCGATCGCTAATAATTTCTTGTTTGGCAAATTGACGAGCAAATAGCATTTTTTGTTGTAATTTTTGCTGGGCTGCTAATAAAAATTCTGCTCTTTGTTGACGTACTTGATTACGTTTTTCAATCTTTTGATTACGTCCTTGAATCCAAAAATAACGAATCAAAGGAATAGTTAAAAAAGCAATACCATAACCTAACAATAACCAGTAAATCGAACCAGCAAAAGCGACTACTCCTCCTAATTGTGCTGCAATAGTACCATCTCGCAGTAGAGAACCCAATACCAAAGCCAACACTAAATTAACTGTACCCAAGCCAATTGAAAGCATTACCTGTCCGCTAGAAGCTTGAGTAAAACGCCATAACTGTTCCTTCAAATAAGCCGAAATAGGTTGGGGTTTTCTTTCAGTAGCTGTAACTTGCAATTCGGGAAAGTAATAAATAATTTCCCCTTGAGGAGACACTTCAGGATAACCATTAAAACGACTTAAAACTGGTAACATATAGTCCTCATCAGCATCAACTCGATCTAAATAAGGAGCAATTTGTTCGGCTATCACTGCACCACCGTGATTACGAATTACCTGTCCGATGGCAGCATAACGTTTCTCTTCTAAATCTGCATTAGGATTACCATCACCAAAGATAAAAGAAAATACTGCTTCCAAAAAATTCATTTGGTAATTAGCAGTACTTTTTCTGCGCTGACGACGACGATAATTATAATCAGGGTCAAAAAACCAGAACAAATCTGGACCAATCCAAAAGCGAGGTAGGAAAAAATAGCCACCACCATAACTATCTCTTCCTCCACCATCATTATCATCGCGACTAGAACTAATCGAAATGATTACTACTGCGATCGCAACTAACATCAACAAAATTGAAGCGATCAAAACAATCCCAAAGGAAATACGAATTATATAAAATAAAACACGCCAAACTCGTTCCCACCACTGCTGTAATCTTAATTTCCAATACTTATTCCGTAAAATAGTCCGAAAATTGCGAGGAAATAAATAAGCTATTTCTCCTGACTCAGCTACTTGAAGATGTCCCCCTGCATCACTAGCCAAAGCCAATAATCCTTGTTGCGCTAAATTAACATCTAAACCAGCTAAAGATGCCACATCACCTACCGTAACACGGTAATTAAGTTGTTCGACTGACTTAACAATCTGTGGATTGGGAGTCATAAAAATTATCTATTCAGAATTAAGATATTTTGAGCGATCAATAGAGCTTTCGTTTCGATCTTATCTTTTTTTCACCAAGCAGGTAGGAACACTAATAACTGGTAACTGTTAACTGGTAACTGGTAACTGATAACTGGTAACTGATAACTGATAACTGGTAACTGGTCACTGTCAACTAACTAACTTCAAACTTTTCGATTCAGATCTTCTTCTAGGAACTTCGTAAGTAAAGAAATCATACGCCAATTTAGTATTGGGAAAAATTGCTCTAGCTTCCTGCTTCAAATCATCTAACTGTAAATTATTACCAGGAGCATAGCGAGGACTAAAATGAGTCATAATTAACTGCTTTACTCCTGCCAAAAGAGCAACCTGTGCAGCCATAGTAGAAGTAGAATGTAATCTTTCAAAAGCCATTTCTGCATCTTGATGAGCAAAAGTAGCTTCATGAATTAAAACATCTGCATCGGTTGCCAACTCTACTGCTGCGTCACAAAATACTGTATCAGTACAATAAACTACTTTGCGCCCGATTTCAGGTTCACCACAAAGTTCTTTGCCATTAATCTGACGACCATCAGCAAGCGTAACTGTTTCTCCTTGTTTAAGTTTCCCATAAATAGGCCCTGGAGGAATCTCAAGTGCTTTGGCTTTTTCTACATCAAATCTACCAGGACGATCTTTTTCTGCAATGCGATAACCATAAGCTGGCACACGATGTTTTAACAAAGTACAACTCACACTAAATTCTTCATCTTCATAAACCAAACCAGGTTGAATGATATGTACCTGTAAACGCGAACCAAAATTGATATAAGAATATTTACTACAAGCTTTTAAATAATCTTCTAAGCCAGCAGGACCAAAAATTTCTATATTTTGAGCATTTCCTGCTAATCCACAACTAGCAATTAAACCCATTAAACCAAAAATATGATCGCCGTGCATATGAGTAATAAAAATGCGTCGAATTTGAGAAGTTTTGATCTCGCTGCGTAACAGTTGATGTTGCGTTCCTTCACCACA